>NZ_BAABHO010000004.1:0-182946 GCF_039542135.1 Actinomycetospora chlora | reverse complement strand
GCCGCGGGACGGTCGCGGTCCGCGGCGGCGAGGGCGGCGGCCGCGACGGCGTCGGCGGCCAGGTCGGCGGTGATCGCGTCGCGGGCGGCGAGGGCGACCAGCATCGAGGCGGTGTCCTGCACGTCCTGGCTGGTGGCGCCGCGGTGCACTCCGGACGCGGCGGCGCCGGTCAGGCCTGCGCGCAACCGGGCGACGAGCGGCACGACCGGGTTGCCGGACGCGGCGGCCTCGGCGCCCAGCTCACCGGGGTCGACCGGCGCCGCGCAGGCGGCGGCGATCGCGTCGGCGTCGGCGCGGTCGAGAGTCCCGGCGTCGGCGGCGGCCCCCGCCAGGGCGGCCTCGACGTCGAGCAGCGCCCGCACCCACGCCGCGTCGGACGTGGCGTCCCGGGCGCCCCCGCGGGCCAGCACGGCGTCGAAGAGGCCGTGCGCGGCCTCGCGGGGAGCGGTCACCCGGGCAGTCTGCCGCGCCTCAGGCCTGCGCGGTCGCGCCGGCCCCGCGGACGTCGTGGGCGCCCTCGGCGAACTCCTCGACGATCGTCGAGCAGAACGCGTCGAGGTCGTCCGGGGTGCGGCTGGTGACCAGCCCGCGGTCGACGACGACCTCCTCGTCGACGGCCTCGCCGCCGGCGTTGCGGATGTCGGTGCGCAGGCTCGGGTAGGACGTCAGCGTCCGGCCGCGCACGAGGTCGGCCTCGACGAGCGTCCACGGCGCGTGACAGATCGCGCCGACCGGCTTGCCCGCGGCGACGATCGCCTGCACGAACGCCACGACGTCACCGCTCTGGCGCAGCTGGTCGGCGTTGATGGTGCCGCCGGGCAGCACGAGGGCGTCGAAGTCGTCGGCCGAGACGTCCGAGATCGCCGTGTCCGGCGTGAACGTGTCGCCCTTGTTGATATCGGAGTTCATGGCCTGGATCGGGTCGGTCGACAGCGAGATCAGCGTGGACCGCGCGCCGGCCCGGTCGACCGCCTGGCGGGGCTGTTCGAGCTCCGCCTGCTCGACGCCGTTGGTGGCGATGATCGCGACCCGCTTGCCGTCGAGTGTGCCTGCCATCGGGGGTCTCCTCCCGCGTCGTCGGTGTGACGGCACGGGCTGCCCACCGGCCCGGTCGCCCGAAACGATCGGGCACGACCTACCGACGGTGGCGCAGCACCAGGCCGGGCGCGAGCGGGCCGGTGGTCTCACGGGCCGCGGCCCAGCCGGCGAGGGCGGTGAGGTCGACGCCGTAGCGACCCGCGGCCTCCGGCGCGCCGGCGGCGGTCTCCGCCCCGCGCCGCAGCAGGGACGCCGCGCCGCGGGCGTTGCCGCGCTGCTCGTGGGTGAGGCCGACGGCGAGCTGGGCCAGGCCCTTCCAGAGCAGCTTCTCCTCGGCCGGCGAGGACTTCCACCGGCCCTCGAGCACGTCGTGCGCGTCGAACGGGCGGCCGCGGTCGAGCAGGGCCTGGGCCCGGGCGAAGGCCTGGTCGGCCGTCAGCTCCTCCTCGTCCTCCGCCCGCTCGACCCCGGTGGCCCCGTACGGCAGGGGCCGGCCGCTGGCGTCGCGGGGCCGCGCGTTGCGGGCGCGGCCCGCCTCGTCCCGGTCGCGATCCGTCACGTCCCGACCCTAGGACGAGGAGCGGGTGCCCGTCTGCTCGGTGCCGCCCGCGTCGGTGCCCGTGACCTCGGCGGTCTCCTCCGGGTTCTCCCCGGACGCCTCCGACGATCCCGTCACCGAGCCGCGCGTCGCCCGCAGGCTCGTGATCGTCACGACGATCAGCGTCACGACGATGACGGTCAGCGAGAGCCACGTGGGGATCTCGGGGATGGACGGCGAGACGTCCTCGTGCAGGTACAGCATGATCAGCTTGACGCCGATGAACGCGAGGATGAACGCCAGGCCGTAGGACAGGTGCACGAGGCGGTCGAGCAGGCCGACGAGCAGGAAGTACAGCGCCCGCAGGCCGAGCAGCGCGAACGCGTTCGCCGTGAAGACGATGTAGGCGTTCTGCGTGATGCCGAAGATGGCGGGGATCGAGTCGAGGGCGAACACGAGGTCCACCGAGAGGATCACCGCGACGACGATGAAGAGCGGCGTCACGCCCCACTTGCCGTTGACCCGCGCGGTCAGCTTGCCGTCGTCGGACTCGCCCTGGTGGTCGCCCTGGTCCTCGTGCACCGTGACGATCCGCCGCACGAACCTGACCGCGCGGTTGTCGTGCATGTCCTTCGGTTCCTGACCGTGCTGCTTGATCAGCGTGTACGCCGTGTACAGCAGGAACAGCCCGAAGATGACGAACACGAACGCGAAGGCCGAGACCACCGCGGCGCCGATGGCGATGAAGATCGCGCGCATGACCAGCGCGCCGACGACGCCCCACAGCAGCACCTTCTGCTGGTGGCGCTTCGGCACGGCGAACTGCGTGAGGATGACCGCGAAGATGAAGAGGTTGTCGACCGACAGACTCTTCTCCACCAGGTAGCCCGCGAAGTACTCGGTGCCGGACTGCGTCCCCATCGTGAACAGCAGGATCCCGCCGAACACGACGGCGACCGCGATGTAGATGACCGACCAGAGCGTCGCCTCGCGGAAGCTGACCTCGTGCGGCGAGCGGGCGTGCCAGATGTCGATCGCCACGAGGACGACGATGCCGCCCACCGTGGCCGCCCAGACCCAGAACGGGACCGTCACGCGTCTTCCTCCACCGTCATCGCCGCCGTGTCGCCGGCGGGCTCGTCGCGGGGTCCAACGGAGCACCCGCACCCCGAGTTCCCCACCGTGACACTACCGACTCTTGGGTTTTTCTTTACCCGTGTCCGGTCCCGGCTCCGGGCGACCCGATCGGGCGGAGCCCGTCGCCGCGCGGAGTGTCGACCGGCGGCGGCCCGCCCCGCACGTCGAGGGTCACCCGGTCCGGTCCCGGGAGGAGACGATCCTGCGCGCGCTCGTGGCGTCGGCGCTCGCCCTCGCGGGGGCGCTGGCGCTCGGGGCGGCTCCCCCGCCCCCGCCTCCGCCGGACGGGCGCGTGCTCCTCGAGGTGCTGGCTCCCCGCGGGGCGCCGGACCTGCCGGGGACGGTGCACCGCGAGTTCACGACCACCGTCCCGGACCCGCGCGGCGGCCCCGTGCAGGGCGACGTCGTCGAGGTGGACCTCGCCTCGGACGCCGTCCGGGTCGGGCTGCTGACCCCGCCCGCCGTCGCCGCCACCGCGACGGTGCCGGCGATGGCCGCCGGGGCGGGGGCGATCACGGCGGTGAACGGCGGCTTCTTCGACGAGGGCCGCACGGGCGCACCGGTGGGGGTCCAGATCGTCGACGGGACGCCGCGGGCGTCGGGGGTACCGGTCGGCCGCCGGCCGGCCCCGCCCTCGCCGCCCGGGGAGCCCGCCGACGTCGTGGTCGGGATCGACGGCACGGGCCGCGCGCACCTGGCGCGGGCGGGCTTCCACGGACGGCTCGACGCCGGCGACCTGTCCGTGCCCCTGGCCGGGATCAACGGCTACGCCGTGCCCGCCGGGGGCGTCGAGGTCTTCGACGCGGCCTGGGGGGACGCGCCGCGCGGCCGGACGGCCTGCGGCAGCGACACCGACCCGGGCGCTGGGTGCAGCCCGGACGTCCACGAGGTCCGGGTGGCGGGCGGGCGCGTCGTCGCCGTGGGGCCGCCGGGCCGGGACCGGCTGCCCGCCGGCACCGTCGCGCTGGTCGGCCGCGAGCAGGGCGCGGCCGCGCTGCGCGGGCTGGGCGTCGGGACGGCGGCGAGCGTCGTCTACGGGCTCGACGCGGTCGGGGCGCCGCCCCTGCGCGTCGCGGTGGGGGCCCTGCCGCTGGCCCGGGGCGGGCGGGTCCTGCCGGGGCTCCAGGACGGCGAGCGCGCTCCCCGCACCGCCGTGGGCCTCTCCGAGGACGGCCGGCGGCTGTGGCTCGTCACCGTCGACGGGCGTCTCGAGGAGAGCGCCGGCGTCACCCTGGCGCAGCTGGCGCGCCTGCTCGTCGACCTCGGCGCGCCCGTGGCGGCGTCCCTCGACGGCGGTGGGTCGACCACCATGGTCCACCGCGGCCGGGGCGAGGACCTCACGGTCGTCTCCAGCCCGGCCGCCCCGCCACGTGCCGTCGCCGACGCCCTCGCCGTCCTCCCCGGCTGAGGCACGGGGTGCGTCAGCGTGGCGTTCACGCTGACAGATCCAATGCAGCACGCCGATAGGGTCAGAAATCCACCGGCTGCCGCCGATCTCGTCACACCCCCCCCGCCCGGGAACAGACCGGAGGCGGATGGGGTTCAATGGGGTGTCCGGGCCGGGCGCCATGTGCCCCCGGGTCTCAATTCACAACGGCCTCCAGGGACGATCGTTCGGCTGAAGCCCTGGTGTGCCACGCGCCGCGAGGCGGCTCATCGCCCGGTCCGGACCCCGACGCACAGCGGCCCCCGCCCCCTCTCGGGTGCGGGGGCCGCTGTCGTCTGATCAGCCGTTCTGCTGGTCGCCGCCGAGCTGCGGGAGCTGCGCGCCGAACTGGTCGGCGCACTGCTGCAGGGCCTGCTGCACCGCTGCCGGGTTGGGCTGGTTCTGCGCGGCGTTCACGCAGTCCTGGGCCTGCTGCAGTGCGTTGCCGCCGCCGAGGTTGAAGAACAGCGCTGCGCCCAGGAAGAAGAGCACGCTCAGGATGATGTTCAGGATCAGCGTGATGATCCCGAGGACGAGCCCTGCCGTGGCGACGCCCTTGTTGTTGGCCTCCAGCCGCTTGACCCGCCCGCGACCGACGACGCCGAAGATGATTGCCAGGATCGCGAGGACGCCGCCGACGACCGGCAGCCACCAGCAGGTCAGCAGCGCCAGGATGCCGAAGATCAGCGCCGCTGTGCCCATGCCGTTCTTGGGCTTGGGCGGCATCGCCGGCTGACCCCAGCCCGGGGCGCCGCCGTCGGGGCCGGCGTAGCCGGGCTCACCCTGCCCCTGTTGCCCGTAGCCCGGGCCGTAGCCCGGCTGTCCCTGCTGGCCGTAGCCCTCGCCCGGGTTGGTCACGTCGACACCTCTCGCCCTGTGGTCCGGCTCGCCGCCGGGGGGCGGCCATCGTGCCACCGGTACCCGTTGTGGCCCGCGACGACCGGAACCGAGCGGGTGGATTTCCTGATGTCCAACGCCAGCGTGGACGCCAGGCTGACACCACCCCGTGCGTCAGTCCCGCCCAGCTCTCGGCGTGTCGGCGCGGCGAGGATGTGGCGATCCTGGCGTCCGGTGCCAGCAATGCCGCGTTGCTCGCACCGGGGGTGCGTCAGTGGAGGGCGGCGGCGTGGGCGCGGGCCTCGTCCTGGCGGCGGGTCTCGGCGCCCGTCGCGATCGGGGCGCCGATCCACGCCTCCGGGATCCCGAACGCGTCGACCAGCGCGCGGGCGTGGGGGCGCAGCTCCTGGCACAGGCGGTTGAC
This sequence comes from Actinomycetospora chlora, assembly GCF_039542135.1. Taxonomy (NCBI): domain Bacteria; kingdom Bacillati; phylum Actinomycetota; class Actinomycetes; order Pseudonocardiales; family Pseudonocardiaceae; genus Actinomycetospora; species Actinomycetospora chlora. The sequence continues at coordinate 177,546 of NZ_BAABHO010000004.1, read as the reverse complement.
CTCGGCCGTCACGGCCTTGGCGCGGGCCGCCGAGATGCGCCCGTGCTCGAGGAACCAGCCCTTGTCCTGCTCGATCAGCGACAGCGCGTAGAGGTCGCAGACCCGCTCCATCAGCGCCCGCGCCGACGGGTCGACGCACGTGTCGATCCCGCGCACGAACGCGTCGAGCACCAGCCCGTCGAGGTGGGCCCGCGCCGCGCGCAGCAGGTGGTCCTGGGCGTTGTTGAAGATCGCGAACTGGCGCTCGGCGCTCAGCGACTTGTCCCGCGCGGGCCGCAGCCGGCGCACGAGCCCGTCGAGGGTGTGCTCCTCGCGGTCGTCGAGCAGCTTGACCTGCCACGACCGCTCGAGCACGTCGTCCTCGTCGCGGCCGGGCCCGACGGCGCGCAGCCGCTCGGTGAGCTGGCGCAGCGAGGTGCGCTCGGCGACGGTGTCGAGCACCTGGTCGGCGACGAAGCGCACGGTGCCCAGGGTGTCGAGGTTGCCGAAGTCGTCGGCGTAGCCCGAGATCAGGCCCTTGGCCACGAGCTGGAGCAGGACGGTGTTGTCGCCCTCGAAGGTGGTGAACACGTCGGTGTCGGCGCGCAGCTGCCCCAGCCGGTTCTCCGAGAGGTAGCCCTGCCCGCCGCACGCTTCCCGGCACGCCTGGATGGTCGCCGTGGCGTGCCACGTGGTCAGCGCCTTGGTGCCCGCGGCCCGGGACTCGAGCTCACGCTGGCGCTTCTCGTCGACGTCGCCGCCGGCCTCGCGGGTGGTCTGGATGTCGTGGAGCATCTCGACGAGCTCGTTCTGCGCGAACCGCAGCGCGTACGTCCGCGCCAGGCCCGGCAGCAGCTTGCGCTGGTGGGCCAGGTAGTCGAGGACGGTGATCTCCTCGTCGCTGCCCGGCGCCGCGAACTGCCGGCGCGCCTCGCCGTAGCGGACGGCGATCGTCTGGGCCAGCGACGCCGCCCCCACCGCGCTGCCCGAGACGCTGACGCGCCCGCGCACGAGCGCGCCGAGCATCGTGAAGAAGCGACGGTTCTCGCTCTCGATGGAGCTCGAGTACGTGCCGTCCTCGGCGACCGTGCCGTAGCGGTCGAGCAGGTTCTCCCGCGGCACCCGGACGCCGTGGAACGCCAGCCGCCCGTTGTCGACGCCGTTGAGCCCCTCCTTGTGCCCGTCGTCGGTGATCTCGACACCGGGCAGCACCGCGCCGTCGTCACCGCGCAGCGGCACGAGCACCGCGTGGACCCCGTGGCGCTCGAGCTGCTCCGATGGTCCGGCTCCGCTGCGCTTCGCGTCCCGCGAGTACAGCTGCACGAACACCGCCGCCATCCGTCCGTCCCGGGCGGCGTTGCCGATGTAGTCCTTCTTCGCGGACTCGGTCGGGGTGTTGACGACGAGCTCGCCCGTCGACGCGTCGTAGGTCGCGGTGGTGTGCACCGACTGGACGTCCGAGCCGTGGCCGGTCTCGGTCATCGCGAAGCAGCCCGGCAGCGACAGGTCCATGACGCCCGGCAGGTAGCGGGCCTGCTGCTCGGCGTTGCCCAGCGCCTGGATCGCCCCGCCGAACAGGCCCCACTGGACGCCGCTCTTCACCTGCAGCGACAGGTCCGCGAACGCCAGCATCTCGAACGAGACCACCGAGCCGCCGATGTCGCCGCGCCCGCCGACGGCCGCCGGGAAGCCGTGCACGGCGTGGCCGTCGTCGGCGAGGCGCCGCAGCATGTCCCAGATCGCGGCGCGGTAGGACTCGACGTCGGTGCCCGGGTCGACGCGCAGCTCGGCGAAGTCCTCACGGCCGCGGATCTCGTCGCGCAGGGTGTGCCAGCGGCCGTCGAGCGTCTTCTGCAGGGCGGCGACGGTCGCGGGGGTGACGTCGTCGATGGACGTACGGGTGCTCACGGTGTCCTCCGGGAGACGGTGTGGAGCGGGGCTCGACCCTGGCGAGGGGAGCGAGTGATCGTCGAGTGCCCCGTCAGGAGGCCGACGACGCGGCCGATGGTGTGACGGTGCGCGCCAGACCCGACCAGGCGAGGTCCGCGAGCTGGTCGGCGAGCACCTCGCGCTCCAGGTCGGGACGGTTGGCCAGCCACTGGTCCCCCGCGGCCCGGACCATGCCGACCAGGGCGTGGCCCCAGGTGAGCGCGGGCGCGGTGTCGCGGTTCTGGCGGCGCAGCTCGGTGGAGATGATCTCCGCGATGTGGTCGCCGATGACCGTGCACAGGTCGGACACGGGGTCCTCGCCCTCGGGGCGGTCGAGCTTCGGCGGGCGCATCACGTAGCGGTAGACCTCGGGATCGCGCTCGATGAGCCCGAGGTAGGCGTCGATGCCCGACACCAGTGTCTGGCGGGGGTCGTCGGAGGCGTCGCGCATCGCGCTCTGCAGCTGGCCGACCAGCACGGCCGCCACCCAGTCGCACACGGCCAGGTAGAGGTCGTTCTTGTCGGCGAAGTGCCGGTAGACCACCGTCTTGCTGGTGCGCGCCTGCGCGGCCACCTGGCTCATGCCGACCTCGGCGCCGTGCGCCCGGATGGCCACGATCGTGGCCGCGGTCAGCTCGTGGCGCCGGGCACGGCGATGCTCGTCCCAGCGCGACGAGCGACGGTCACGCCGGGGCCGCGACCCGGGCGAGGTGCCGGACGTCCCGTCGCGCTCGCCGTCCCGGACCGTGCCGGGACCACTGCCCCGACCGCTGTCGGAGTGATGCGTGGAACGACGGCTCACGTTACCGACGGTACCTGATACTTTCGGGTAACTCCGGCCCGACGGCGAACGTCACCGCCGCCGCGAGCGCCCCGCGGACACCCCGCGACCCATCCGTACCGCAGCAGTACCGAACCCCGAGACCGGGAGGAATCGTGACCTCCGCTTCACCGTCCCGCTCGCTGCCCCGCCGGGCGGCGATCGTCGGCGCCAACCGCATCCCCTTCGCGCGGTCCAACGGCGCCTACGCGCGGGCGTCCAACCAGGACATGCTCACCGCCGCGCTCGACGGCCTCGTGGCCCGCTTCGGGCTGCAGGGCGAGCACCTCGGCGAGGTCGCCTCCGGCGCCGTGCTCAAGAAGAGCAGCGACTTCAACCTCACCCGCGAGGCCGTGCTCGGCAGCCGGCTCGCGGCCGCGACGCCGACCTACGACCTCCAGCAGGCGTGCGGCACGAGCCTGCAGACGACGCTGCAGGTCGCCAACAAGATCGCGCTGGGCCAGATCGAGAGCGGCATCGCCTCGGGCGTCGACACCACCAGCGACGCGCCGATCGAGGTCAACGAGGACCTGCGCGCCGTCCTGCTCGCCGCCAACCGCGCGAAGTCCACCGCCGGCGTCCTCAAGGCCCTCGCCGGCCTGCGCCCCGGCCAGATCGTCCCGGAGATCCCGGCCAACCGGGAGCCGCGCACCGGCATGTCCATGGGCGAGCACGCCGCCCAGACCGCCGCCACCTGGGGCATCAGCCGCACGGCGCAGGACGAGATCACGGTGAACAGCCACCGCAACCTCGCCGCCGCCTACGACCGCGGCTTCTTCGACGACCTCATGACGCCCTACCTCGGGCTCACGAAGGACAACAACCTCCGCGCCGACTCGACCCTCGAGGGGCTGGCCAAGCTCAAGCCGGTGTTCCGGCCGGCGGGCTACCCCGACACCGAGGCGACGATGACCGCGGCCAACTCGACGCCGCTCACCGACGGCGCCGCCACGGTGCTGCTGGCCAGCGACGAGTGGGCCGCCGAGCGGAACCTGCCGGTGCTCGCGCACTTCGTCGACGCCGAGACCGCCGCGGTCGACTACGTGCACGGCGACGAGGGCCTGCTCATGGCCCCGACCTACGCCGTCCCGCGGATGCTCGAGCGCAACGGCCTCACGCTGCAGGACTTCGACTTCTACGAGTTCCACGAGGCCTTCGCCTCGACGATCCTCGCCACGTTCGCCGCGTGGGAGGACCCGATCTTCTGCAAGGAGAAGCTCGGCCGCGACGAGCCGCTGGGCTCGTTCGACAAGTCGAAGCTCAACGTCGCCGGGTCCTCGCTGGCCACCGGCCACCCGTTCGCGGCCACCGGCGCCCGCATCGTCCCGACCCTCGCCAAGCTGCTCCACGAGAAGAGCCAAAGAGACGGCTCAGGCGGCAGGGGCCTGATCTCGATCTGCGCGGCCGGTGGCCAGGGCGTCGTCGCCATCCTGGAGGCCTGAGCATGTCCAACGACTGGTACTCCGACTTCGTCAACTCCGGGTTCGGGAAGACCATCGCGGGTCAGGTCGGCCTGCCCCCGGTCCCGAAGCTGCGCCGCTACGAGCCCGGTCAGCCGCTGCTGTCGGGCCCCGCGCTGCTCGGGACCGCGACCGCCGACGGGCGGGTCGCCAAGGTCGTGCGCTCGTTCCTCACCGACCTCGGCGTCGAGGTCCACGACGACCCGAACGCCGCCGTCGGCGGGGGCAGCTCGAGCTCCAAGGTCGCGGCCGGGATCGTCGACGCCACCGGGCTGTCGTCGCCGGCCGACCTCGCCGAGGTGCAGGCCTTCCTCACCCCGGTGATGCGCCGCATCGGCCCGTCCGGGCGCATCCTCGTGATCGGCGACGTGCCGGCGGAGGCGGAGGCGCCCGCCGTCCGGGCCGCCCGCCGCGCCCTCGAGGGGCTGGTGCGCTCGGCCGGCAAGGAGGCCCGCTACGGCGCGACGGTCAACCTGGTGCACGTCGCCAACGGGGCCGAGAACGACCTCGAGTCGACGCTGCGGTTCTTCCTGTCCTCGCGCTCGGCGTTCGTCCACGGCCAGCGCCTCGACGTCGGCACGGTGCCCGGGTTCTCGGGCTCCAGCCAGGGCGTCGACTGGGACAAGCCGCTGGCCGGGCGCGTCGCGCTGGTCACCGGCGCCGCCCGCGGCATCGGGGCGACGGTGGCCGCGACCCTGCGCCGCGACGGCGCGACGGTCATCTGCGTGGACGTCCCGGCCGCCGGCGACGCGCTGGCCCGCACGGCCAACGACATCGGCGGCAGCGCGCTGCAGCTCGACATCACCGCCGACCACGCGCCGGCGACGATCCTCGACCACGCCCAGCGCCACGGCGGCCTGGACGTCGTCGTGCACAACGCGGGCATCACCCGCGACAAGCTGCTCGCCAACCAGGACCGCGACCGCTGGAACTCGGTCATCGACGTCAACCTGAACTCGCAGCTGGCGATCAACGACGCGCTGCTGTCGTCGGAGGTCTTCCACCGCGGCGGGCGCATCGTGACGGTGTCGTCGATGGCCGGCATCGCCGGCAACCGCGGGCAGACGAGCTACGGCGCCTCGAAGGCCGGCGTCATCGGCATGGTCGACGCCACCGCGCCGCTGCTGGTGGAGAAGGACGCGACGATCAACGCCGTCGCGCCCGGCTTCATCGAGACCGCGATGACCAAGGCCATGCCGGTCGGCACGCGCGAGGCCGGCCGCCGCCTGTCCTCGATGACGCAGGGCGGGCTGCCCGTCGACGTCGCCGAGACGATCGCCTGGTTCGCGCAGGGTGCGTCGTACGCCGTCAACGGGCAGGTGCTGCGCGTCGACGGCCAGAACTTCCTGGGGGCCTGATGAACACCGAGACCCTCGACAGCGCGCCCACCCTGGGCGTGCTCTACGGGCGGGCCCTGCTCACCGCGCGGTCGGGCGGGCAGACGCTGCCCGACCGCACGCTCGAGCTCGCGGGCGTCCGCATCGACGCCGACACCGTGGCCGACTACAACCACGTCTGCGGGTTCTCCGTCGGCGGCGCCGTGCCGCCGACCTACCCGCACATGCTGGCGTTCCCGCTGCAGATGCGGCTGATGACCGACCGCGAGTTCCCCCTGCCCGCGCCGGGCATGGTGCACCTGCGCAACGTCATCACCCAGCAGCGGCCGCCGGAGGTCGGCGAGCCGCTGCGGGTCGCGGTGCACGCCGACCGCCTGACCGCGCACCCCAAGGGGGCCCAGGTCGACCTGGTCACCGCCGTGACCGACGAGGACGGCGCTGCGATCTGGGGCTCCCGCAGCACGTACTTCGTGCGCGGCGCGCCGGCGCCCGACGGCGCCGAGGACGTGCCGCCCGCGCCGCCGGAGCCCGACCCGCACGTGGGCCGGCTCCCGCACGCGATCTGGAAGGTCCCCGGCGACATCGGCCGGCGCTACGCCGCGGTGTCCGGCGACGTGAACCCGATCCACGTCAACGGGCTCGCGGCCAAGGCGTTCGGGATGCCGGGCGCGATCGCGCACGGCATGTGGACCAAGGCGCGGGCGCTCGCGGCGCTCGCCGGCCGCTACGGCCCGGCGTTCACCGTCGACGTCGTGTTCAAGGCCCCGGTGCGGACGCCGTCGACGGTCTGGTTCCACACCGCGGCGGCCGACCACGGGTGGGACGCGAAGCTGGTCAGCCCGAAGGGCCGTGACCACCTGCTGCTCACGCTGCGGGAGACGGCCTAGCGCGGCCGGTCGTCCGCCAGCCGGGCATAGACCACGAAGCGGCGGTCCTCGCCGTACACCTGCGTCGTCGTGGTCAGCGTCAGCATCGACGAGTTCGGCGGCTGGCGGTCGACCGGGCGCTGGTCGAGCACCGACAGGTCGGTCGGCAGCACGACCTCGCTCGACACGACCCGGTAGGACAGCTCGTGGGCGCGGGTCCGCACCTGGACCAGGTCCCCGGGCACGAGGCCCTCGATCCCGGCGAACAGCGAGGGCATGTTGCGGGCGGCGACGGCCGTGTTGCCCGGCGCGCCGACCGGCGTCATCCCGGGGTAGAGCCCGGGGCTGCCGGCGAGCACCGACGGCGTCACGCCGCGACCGACGGCCCACTCGCGGCCGAGCCGCGGCACGGCGAGCGAGAAGACGGGCGTGACGGCCGGCACCGCGAGGCGGGCCGACGCGGACGCGGGCGGCGCGTCGCCCGGCAGGACGCTCATCGGCGTCTCGTCGCGCACCACGGCGGGATCCGGCCCGGGGGAGGTCCACGTGCGCTGCAGGTCGGCGCGCAGGCCCGCCTGGGCCCGGTCCACCGCCGCCGCGGGAGCGGCGTCGAGGTCGCGGATGACGAGCACGGCACCGATGAGGGCGGCCACCACGAGCACGCCCGCCACGACGCTGAGGACGCCGTCGCGGCGGCGCGCCCTGACCGGCGCCTCGTCGCGACCCCAGCGGTGGCGACCGCGGTCCTTGATCTCGTCGGGCTGCGGGACCTGCACGATGACGTCGACGGGCAGCGAGCGTGCCCGGGCCGCCGCGACCTCGGACGTCGTCGCGCCCGGTGGCACGCCCGGCGTCGCGTCGGACGCCGTGCGCTCCAGCGTGGAACCTGCCGTCACCTGCCCCTCCCGACCGGTCGGTGATCTCGAGAGCAGGCTGGCACGGACTTGATCCTCCGACGGGACGACGTCGGGGGACGGGGAACGGCCCCGTCGACTACACCGTGTGGACCACCGCGGCGTTCGGACCGCCTGAACGAGTGAGTTGCCGCGGAACGGTCGTGATCGTTGCCGCGACCCGTTCAGGAGGGTCGCGGTGACGCAGACGCAGACCCGTCGCTCCCGTGGGGCTGGGGGCCGTCCGCGGCCGGCGCCGGCGGTGATCGCCCGGCGGTCGCCTGGCGACGCCCAGAGGCAGCCCGGACGACCTCGGGACCGACTAGAGCGGGATGGTCTCGCCGCGACGGACGACGTCGACGCGGTCGTCCCACCCGCGGCGTTCGATCTCGCCCAGGAAGTCCGACAGCGGCGAGCGGAAGACGCCGTAGTCGTCGTAGTGAATCGGGGTCGCGCGCCGCGGCGCGATCGTCTCGAGGACGTCGGCACCCATGCGCCCGTCCATGGTGACGACGAGCCCGCCGGGCAGGGTGGTGCCGCCGAGGTGCAGGACGGCGCGGTCCACCTCGCCGATGTGCTCGCGGATCAGGGGGATGCCCTCGAAGGGCAGGGTGTCGCCCGAGAGGTAGATCCGGCGCAGGGTCTCGCCCGCCGGGTCGGCGAACTCCAGCAGGCTGCCCATCACCGGCGGCAGCAGCCGCGTGACCGGCCGCGGCGCGTGCCGCCCGGGCAGCGCGGTGACCCGCAGCGTCGCCCCGTCGGGACGCACGAGCGTCTGCGACTCCCACACCGCGAGCCCCACGGCCCGCCGGAAGCGCTGGCGCGACTGCAGCGTGCGCGCGGCCTCCGGCGTGGTGATCACCGGGACGGCCTTGTCGAGTCCGCGGCGGGCCACCCGGTCCCAGTGGTCGCCGTGCAGGTGCGAGAGCACCACGGCGTCCAGGTCCGGGAGCCCATCGGGGTTCAGCGCCGGGTCGGTGAGACGCCGGGACCAGAGCCCGTGCCCGAGGTAGGCCCCCTATCGGCGTGCTGGGTGGGATCCGCGGTGCAGGAAGTTCGGGTCGGTGAGGACCGTGAACCCCCCGCACCGCAGCAGCGTCGTCGCCGTCCCGATGAAGAACAGCGAGGAGTCGCTCACGGCGACAGGACCACCTTGATGCACTCGTCCTGCTTCTTCTGGAAGATCTCGTAGCCGTGGGGTGCCGACTCCAGCGGCAGGCGGTGGGTCTCCAGGTCGTGCACGCCGAGCGGGTCGTCGTCGGTGAGCAGCGGCATGATGTCCGGGATCCACCGCTTCACGTGGGCCTGGCCCATCTGCAGCGAGATGCCCTTGTCGAAGATCTTCAGCATGTTGATCGGGTCGGCGGTGCCGCCGTAGACGCCCGAGAGCGACACGACGCCGGCACGACGCACCGCGTCGACGCAGCCGACGAGCGCGGCGGTGCGGTCGACGCCCGCGACCTGCATCAGCGGCGCGGAGATCGCGTCGGGCAGCTTGCCCGCCATCTTCTGCGCGAGTTGCGGGATCACCGAACCGCCGTGGGCCTCCATGCCGACGGCGTCGATCGCGGAGTCGGTGCCCCGGCCGTCGGTGAGGTCGCGGATGGCGGTGCCCACGTCGTCGACCGCGCCGGAGTCGACGACCTCGATGCCGTGGCGGCGGGCCATGGCGTTGCGCTCGGGCACGCTGTCGACGGCGATGACCCGGAAGCCCTGGTGGCGGGCGATCCGCGCGGCCATCTGCCCGATCGGCCCGAGCCCGAAGACCGCGACGCTGCCGCCGTCGGGGACGCGCGCGTAGGTGACGGCCTGCCAGGCGGTGGGCAGCACGTCGGAGAGGTAGAGGAAGCGCTCGTCGGCCGGGCCGTCGGGGACCTTGATCGGGCCGAACTGGGCCTGCGGCACGCGCAGGTACTCGGCCTGCCCGCCCGGGACCTGCCCGTAGAGCTTCGTGTAGCCGAACAGCGACGCGCCCATCCCCTGGTCGCGGTTCTGGGTGGTCTCGCACTGCGCGAACCACTGGTGCTCGCACATCCAGCAGTGCCCGCAGGAGATGTTGAACGGGATGACGACCCGGTCGCCCACCGCCAGGTTGTCGGCCGCCCCCGAGCCGACCTCCTCGACGACGCCCATCGGCTCGTGGCCGAGGACGTCGCCCTGGTCGAGGAAGGGTCCCAGCACCTCGTAGAGGTGCAGGTCCGAGCCGCAGATCGCGCTGCTCGTGACCTTGATGATCGCGTCGGTCGGCTGCTGGATGGTCGGGTCCGGCACGGTCTCGACGCGGACGTCGCCCTGCCCCTGCCATGTCAGTGCACGCATGGGTCCGGCTGCCCAGGCCCCGCCCGGCCCGAAACGACCCGGGCGGCACACCCCGCCCACACCGGGCCGGCCGGATCATCACGCGGTGCCCAGCGCGCCGACGGTGCCGGTCCGAGACGCCCCCGCCCACCGCCGCCCGCGCCGGTGGCACCGGGCGCTCGCGGTCGCCCTGGTGATCGCCGCCGTGCTGGCCGCGCTCGCGACCCCGTCGCTGGTGCACGCGCTGACCCGGCCGGGCAGCGACACGGTCGCGGCACGGCTGGCCGAGTGGGGCCGCGACCACGGGCTCGGCCCCGTGGTGACGTGGCTCGAGGCGCGGCAGTACGACCTGCACCAGCCGTCGACCGGCGGCGCCCCGCCCGGCGGCATCCCCGTCGCGTCCGGGAGCGAGGCGTCGCACCCGGGCGGGCAGCCGGCCCCGCCGCCGCTGCCCCCGCCCGCCGGGCTGACCCCGCTGCCGGGCGAGGGCGTCTGGCACACCGTGGTCGCGACGCCCCGCGGCGACGCCGTGCGCGTCGCGTCCGTGCGGCCGGACGCCCAGCACACGTCGTTCGTCGCCGGCGTGATGTGGCTCGACCCGACGCTCGTGCGCGGTGTGCTGCACCCGGGCACCGAGGACCCGGGCGGGTCCTGGCGCACCCCCACCTCGATCGACGCCGCCGAGCAGCGCAGCGTGGTGACCGCGTTCTCCGCGGGCTTCCGGCTGCAGGGCGACAGCCACGGCGGGTGGTACGCCGAGGGCCGGGCCGCCCGCCCGCTGGTGCCCGGCGCGGCGAGCCTGGTGCTGCACCGCGACGGGACCGCCGACGTCGGCGCGTGGGGCACCGAGGTCGGGATCGGTCCCGACGTCGAGTCCGTGCGCCAGAACCTGGTGCCGCTGGTGGACCAGGGCGTCGTGAACCCGACGTGCGCCACCGGCGGCACCGCGGAGTGGGGCTCGACCGTCGGGCAGGCGGCGTACATCCACCGCTCGGCGTTCGGCGTCACCGCCACCGGCGCGGAGGTCTACGTCGGGGGGCCCGCGCTGTCGGTGTGCACCCTCGGCGACCTGCTGCGGTCGGCCGGCGTGGTGCGCGGCATGGAGCTCGACATCAACCCCGCCTGGGTCTCCGGCGCGTACTTCCACCCCACCGGGACCGCCGCGCACCCCGCGGCGTTCCGCCTCTTCCCGGACGAGCAGGTCGGCGCCCAGCACTACCTGCAGACGTCGAGCCGCGACTTCGTCTCGTTCGACCTCCGGGTGCCGCCTAGATCGTGACGATCATCTTCCCGGTGTTCTCGCCGCGGAGCATGCCCCGGAAGGCCTCGACGGCGTGGTCGATGCCCTCGACGACGGTCTCGGCGAAGCGCACGCGGCCCTCGGCCACCCACGGCGTCACCTCCTCGAGGAACGGCCGCATCCGGTCCATCGAGTCGGTGACGATGAAGCCCTGGATCGACAGACGCTTCTTGACGATCTGGAACAGGTTGGCCGGCCCGGGCGTGGGGGCGTCGTCCGTGTCGTTGTAGTGCGCGATGGCCCCGCAGGCCGCGACGCGGGCGAAGTCGTTGGCGCACGCGATGGCGGCCTCGAGGTGGTCGGCGCCGACGTTGTCGAAGTAGACGTCGACGCCGTCGGGCATCGCCGCCCGCAGCTGGTCGACCACCGGGCCGTCCTTGTAGTTGAACGCCGCGTCGTAGCCGAGCTCGCCGGTCAGCCAGGAGACCTTCTCGGCGCTGCCCGCGCTGCCGACCACCCGCGAGGCGCCCTTGAGCTTCGCCAGCTGGCCCACGAGGCTGCCCACCGCGCCGGCGGCGCCGGAGACGAACACGGCGTCGCCCTCCCGGAACGCGGCCTTGTCCAGCAGCCCGACCCAGGCGGTGAGCCCGGGGACGCCGAGCACGCCGAGGTACGCCCGCGGGTCGACCCCCTCGGGCGCGGCCACCTTCTGCACGTGCTTCGCGGGCACGACGCCGTGGGTGCGCCAGGCGAGGTTGCTCGTGACCACGTCGCCGACGGCCACGTCGGCGCTGTTGCTGGCGATCACCTCGCCGACCGCGCGCCCGTCCATCGGCGCGTCCAGCGCGAACGGCGGGACGTACGACGGCACGTCGTTCATCCGGCCGCGCATGTACGGGTCGACCGAGAAGTCGTGGACGGCCACGAGGACCTCACCGTCGCCGGGCTCGGGGAGGTCGCGGTCGACGAGCGCGAAGTCGTCGGGGTCGGGCATGCCGTGCGGGCGGCGGACGAGGTGGACCTCGCGGGCGGTGACGGTGGCGGTGCTCATGCCGACCGCGTGCCCGCGCGGGCGCGTGGCCATGCCGTGACGCGGGTAGCCGACGGACATGAGCGCCGTGGGCTCATGGCCCGCGTCACGACTTGAGTCCGATCGACTCAGGAATGAATGATCCCCGTCCGTTGCTGATCCCGTCAGTGCCGGCGCACCCCGCCGGTGTGGACCCTTCTGAGGAGCTTCATGACCAGCGCCTTCGGGCCCGGTGGTCCCGGGTCCGGCCCGTTCGACGACTTCCTCGCCAGCTTCCTGGGGGGAGCGTCCCCGCGAGGCGTCCAGCGCATCGACATCACCCAGCTCATGACCGAGCCGGCCCGCCAGCTCGTGGGTGCCGCCGCCCAGCAGGCCGCGGAGCGCGGCAACAGCGACCTCGACGCGTGGCACCTGCTGCTCGTCGTGACGCAGGTGCCGCCGCTGCGCCAGCTCCTCTCGGGGGCCGGCGCCGACGTGGACGCCCTGCAGCGGACCGCCGACGAGCAGCTGCCCCGCGGTGAGGCGCGCACGGAGCCGCCGTCGCTGACGCCGACCGCCAAGCGCACCCTGCTGGACGCGCACCAGATCTCGCGCGCGCTCGGCTCGAGCTACATCGGCCCCGAGCACATCGTGCTCGCGCTGGCCGCGAACAACGACAGCCCGGTGGGCCGCGCCCTCGGCGGCCAGGGCGTCACCCCGCAGTCGCTGCAGCGTTCCGCCGCCTCCGGTGGCCAGCGTCCCAGCGGCGGGCAGGGCGGTGCCGGCGGCCAGGGCGGCGAGTCCGACACCCCGACCGTCGACCAGTTCGGCGTCGACCTGACCGCCAAGGCGCGGGCCGGCGAGCTGGACCCGGTGGTGGGCCGGGAGGACGAGGTCGACCAGACCATCGAGGTCCTCTCGCGCCGCACCAAGAACAACCCCGTCCTCATCGGCGAGGCGGGCGTCGGCAAGACCGCGGTCGTCGAGGGCATCGCCCAGCGCATCGTGTCCGGCGACGTGCCCGAGCAGCTCGAGGGCAAGCGCATCGTCCAGCTCGACCTGTCGGGCATGGTCGCGGGCACCCGCTACCGCGGTGACTTCGAGGAGCGGATGACCAAGCTGGTCACCGAGGTCCGCGAGCACTCGCAGGAGCTCATCGTCTTCATCGACGAGCTGCACACCATGGTCGGTGCCGGCGGCTCGTCCGAGGGCGGCATGGACGCCGGCAACATCCTCAAGCCGGCCCTGGCCCGCGGCGAGCTGCACATCGTCGGCGCCACGACGCTCGACGAGTACCGCCAGTCCATCGAGAAGGACGCCGCGCTCGAGCGCCGCTTCCAGCCGGTGATGGTGCCCGAGCCGTCGGTCGCGGACACGATCGCGATCCTGCACGGGCTGCGCGACCGGTACGAGGCGCACCACCAGGTGCGGTTCACCGACGAGGCGCTGACCGCGGCGGCCGAGCTCTCCGAGCGCTACGTCACCGACCGGTTCCTGCCCGACAAGGCCATCGACCTCGTCGACCAGGCCGGCGCGCGCAAGCGGCTGCAGGCCAAGGGCCCGCACACCGACTCGCGCGAGCTCGAGCGCAAGCTCGAGTCGCTGACCCGCGACAAGGACCAGGCCGTCGCCGACGAGGACTACGAGCGCGCCGGCGCGCTGCGCGACGAGATCGCGCAGACGCAGGCCGAGCTCGAGCGGGCCCGCACCGACCGCCGGTCGGACCACCCGGCGGTGCTCGAGGTGTCCGTCGAGGACATCGCCGAGATCGTCGCGCGGTCGACCGGCATCCCGGTCAGCCAGCTCACCGAGACCGAGCGGGACCGCCTGCTCAAGCTCGAGGAGGAGCTGCACGAGCGGGTCGTCGGCCAGGACGACGCCGTCGCGGCCGTCGCCGAGGCCGTCCGCCGCTCGCGGGCCGGCCTGGACGACCCGGACCGCCCGATCGGCAGCTTCCTGTTCCTCGGCCCGACCGGCGTCGGCAAGACCGAGCTGGCCAAGGCCCTGGCCGCCACGATGTTCGGCGACGAGGACCGCATGGTCCGCGTCGACATGAGCGAGTACTCCGAGCGGCACACCGTCTCGCGGCTCATCGGGTCGCCCCCCGGCTACGTCGGGTACGGCGAGGCCGGTCAGCTCACCGAGGAGATCCGCCGCCGGCCGTACTCGGTGGTGCTGCTCGACGAGATGGAGAAGGCCCATCCGGACGTCTTCAACACGCTGCTGCAGGTGCTGGACGACGGGCGGCTGACCGACTCGCAGGGCCGCACGGTCGACTTCCGCAACACGGTGCTGATCATGACCAGCAACGTGGGCTCGGAGCTGATCACGACGAACACCCAGGCCCTGGGCTTCGCGCCGTCGAGCGCGAACCCGGACCAGTCCCTGCAGGAGCGGCTGATGCCGCGGCTGCGGGAGTCGTTCCGGCCGGAGTTCCTCAACCGGATCGACGAGGTCATCGTCTTCAAGCGGCTCGACGAGGTCCAGCTGCGCCGGATCACCGACCTGATCCTCGACGAGACGCGCGAGCGCCTCGCCGCGCAGGACGTCGGCTTCGCGATCACCGAGGCCGCCGTGGACCGCCTGGCCGAGCTGGGCTACCAGCCCGAGTTCGGGGCCCGGCCGCTGCGCCGGACCATCCAGCGCCAGGTCGGCAACCGGCTCTCGTCGATGCTGCTCGGCGGCGAGCTGCACGGCGGGCAGACCGCGACGGTCGACGTGGCGGACGGCGAGCTGACGTTCTCCGTCGCCGACAGCCCCGCCGCCACCCCGGTGACCGCGGGCTGAGGCCCGTCCTCGTCCGCAGCGAAGGGCACCCTCGATCGAGGACATCGATCGGGGATGCCCTTCGTTCACGGGGCCGGCCGACGCGCCGTCACCGCGGGAGCTCGGTGAACGCCCGCCAGCCCAGGTACGGCAGGCGCACGTCGTTGAGCTTCTTCACCGAGTTCGCCTGCGGGCTCGGCGACGTGTCGTAGCCGTTGGTCGTCGCGACCCAGCCGCTGCCGAGGCTGATGGCGACGTGGCCGAGGTCCCCCGTACCGCCCCGCCAGAAGACCAGCGCGCCCCGGGGCGGCATCAGCCCGGGATGCAGCGGACCGGCGAGACCCTGTGCCGTCGCCGTGCGGAGTCCCCCACGGATCCCGTTCTTGTGGCCCACCGAGTCGATCGCCAGCCAAGCGAACGCGATGCAGTCTCCGGACCAGTCGCGACGCGGGCCCCAGTTGTCCACCGACAGCGGGAGCGTCTGGGCCCGGCGGACCGTGGCGTCGCTCGGGAAGGTCGCGGTCCGTCCGACCTGCTGCTCGGCCGCGGTCCCCCACAGCGACGCCTGCACCGTCGGCACCTGCGGGCAGAACGGGGTGCGGACCGGGTTGGAGATCCGCTCGGCCTTCACGAAGACGTCGTAGGGGCCGACCTTGACGTTGTACCAACGGCCCCCACGTCCGGCGACGTCCACCCAGCAGACCATCGTCACCGGCGAGTTCCGCGGGATCCTCGTCAGGCCGTAGGCGACGCTCGTGCACACGGGAGCGGAGCCCGGACAGAGGGAGGCCTCCGTGTCGACGGTGGTCACGGGCTGCGCGGCCGAGGCGGACCCCGCCATCACCGCGGCGCCGACGCACACCGACACCACGACCGCGGCCAGGCCCGCGAGCCCCGACCGTAGCGACAGGGCCCTCCGATGAGCGCCGCGTCGACCTGTCCGCACCATGCTGCCTCTTCTCGATCAACCCCGACGCGAGTGATCACCCAGTCGTTCCGCTCGATCCGGGTGTTACCGGGTCGCGACCGAGGCGTGATGTCACCGCGTCGGCTCCGCCCGTTCGGGGCGTGCTCGCCCGCGGCGGCGGGGTACTCGTCCAAGACCCGTCACCCGAGGAGGAACCCGTGAGCGCGTCCGTCGGCGACCGCATCCGCCTG
Organism: Actinomycetospora chlora; assembly: GCF_039542135.1. Taxonomy (NCBI): domain Bacteria; kingdom Bacillati; phylum Actinomycetota; class Actinomycetes; order Pseudonocardiales; family Pseudonocardiaceae; genus Actinomycetospora; species Actinomycetospora chlora. The sequence continues at coordinate 161,791 of NZ_BAABHO010000004.1, read as the reverse complement.
CACGCCAACACCACCGACGTCCCCGACCGGACCGGGACGATCGTGGCCGTGCTCGGTGAGGACGGCCCGCCCTACCGCGTCCGGTTCGACGCCGGCGAGGAGACGATCGTGACGCCCGGCCCGGACGCGACGATCGAGGCTGGGTCGGTCGGCGACAAGGTCGGCCTGGCCGCCGAGGCCGCGGGCGAGAAGGCCTCGGAGATCGCCGGGGAGGTCCGCGAGCAGGCCGAGGGCGCCGCCGGCGCCGCGGCCCGCGCCGTCGCGGACGTCGCCGACTCGGTGGCGCAGCGCTTCCGGCACTGACACCCACACGCACACGACGGCGACCGCCCCCGGTGCGGGGACGGTCGCCGTCGGTGTGTCCGGGATCAGTGTCCGGAGCCCGAGCCGCCGGACGACGTGCTCGAGGAGCCGGACCCTGAGGAGCCCGAGCCCGACGAGCTGCCGTGGCCGGACCCGCTGGTGGTCGACGACGACGTGCCGCTGCCGCCGGTGGTGCCGTTCGTCGTCGCGGTGCCGTGCGGGTCGTGCCCGTCGGCGGGCTGGTCGTGGCCGTCGGCGGGCTGGTCGTGGCCGTCGGCCGGCTGGTCGTGCCCGCCGTGCTCCGGGGTGGCGGGGTGCTGCGGGTCGACGGTCGTGCCGTCGGGCAGCCGGACCGGCGCGCGGCCGGTGGAGCCGTCCGGGTTGGCGACGGTGCCGTCGGTGCGGGTGATCGAGCCGTCGTCGTTGACGCGCTCGCCGGGCTTCGCGTCGTAGCGCGAGGCGAAGTTCCCGTCCCGCTGCCAGACGTCCACGTGCCCGCCGGAGACGATCGTCGCCGTACCGTCGTAGTTCCACACGACCCGCGCGCCGGTGTTCGCCGGGGTGAGGGTGCCGTCGGGGTTGATCGTGAAGCCCGGGACGGTGACCGGGCCGCCGTAGGGCGTGGAGATCGTGCCGGCCGGGACGGTGATCGCGGTGCGCGCCGAGCCGTTCGCGTTCAGCACGGTGCCGTTCGCGAGCACGATCGAGCCGTCGGCGGCGCGGTGGGCGCCCGCCGGGAGGGCGACGGCGGGCTGGCGCACGATGCCGTCGGGGCCGACGACGCGGCCGTCGGAGAGCAGGACGGTGCCGTCGTAGTTGTAGCGGCCGGTCAGCGGGTCGATCGCGCCGGCGATCGGGGTGGAGGACCCGCCGGCCGGGCCCGCGGCGGAACCAGCCGCGCCACCGGCGGCGCCGCACCGGCCACCGGCGTCACGGGGCTGGTCAGCGCGTCGCCGATCGCACCGAGCCCCACACCGATCCCCGCCGCCACGGCGCACGCCACGACGATCGCGGCCACCCGCCGGCGCCCGCTGCGGGCCTCCTCACGCGCGTCGCCGAGGGCCGGCGGCTGCGGCGGGCGGAACGGGGTCGTGGCCGGGCGTTCGGGACCGGGCCCCCAGACCGGGCCGGGCGTCGGGAAACCGACGGGACGGCCGGGCTGCTGGGTGGTGTTCATCGCGGGCTCCTCGGGGTCCGTGCCGGCCGCTGCGGCCGTGCACGGAGGAGCCTGCGCCGCCGCCGCGTCCGCGCCGAGGGCGTGCGCCCTACGACGGGCGGGGGAAAGCCCTACCCGCGCCCCGCCCGCGACCTAGGCTGACCGCCGTGACCGAGCCCTGGGGACAGCCACCACCGGGACCACCGCCGGGACCACCGCCGGAGGGCATGCCGCCGCCTCCCCCACCGCCCCCGGTGGTGCACGAGGAGCACCACCACCACGACGAGCACCACCACGGCGGGTACGGCTACTCGGGCGGCTACAGCGGCGGCTACCGGGGCCGGGACGGGATGGGTCTGCACGACCAGGTGCGCACGCGCTTCGGGCGCGGCATCTCGGTGGGCGACCTGCTGTCGTGGCTGGACTTCCGGGTCACCGAGCTCCACCAGGCCCTGCTCGAGGGCGAGCGCCACCCGTCGCGCGTGCCGGGCTCGCCGGTGCGCATGTCCGGGCTCGACGCGCTGCTCAACACCGACGCGACGGCCTACCGCACCCTCACCGAGCTCGGCGCGCGCATGGACCGCATCGAGGAGAAGCTCGACCGGCTGCTCGCGAAGGAGTAGCCGGTCAGCCCTCGATCTCGCCGCGCCGGTCGCCGCGGCGGACCTCGGTCGGCTTGCGCGACACCGACACGCCGCCCATGAGCGCCAGCCCCGTGATGCGCACGCGCGGGCCGTCGTGACGCCGGGGCGGGCCGGAGCCGTCGTCGAACGCCCCGAGCAGCCCGAAGCCCTCCTCGATCACGGTGGTGTCCTCGTCGACCTTCACGTCGACGCCGCCCATGATCGCGACGGCCTGAACGGTGACCTCGACGCCGGCGGGGATGCCGCGCAGGTCCAGGTCGATCCCGCCCATGATCGCGATGCAGCCGAGCACGAGGCCGGCGTCGTCGAGCCGGGCGTCGCGGAACGCGAGCTCGGCGCCGCCCAGGAACGCGACGACCCGGTGGGTGTGCCCGGGCGTCCAGTCGCCCCGCTTCTGCACGCCCGACAGCACGGCCACCGACGTTGTCGCCGCCGGCCGGTCGAGCTGCCCGAGCGGGCGGGACGCCGGGGCCGCCGACGGGCCGTCCGCGGGCAGCGGCGCGAGGTCGGCCGTGAGGGGTTCGAGGTCGCGCCGGAACCGGGCGGCGTAGACGTCGCGCAGGCGCTCGTCGCCCTCGACCATCGTGAGCCGACCGTCGGTCACGGCCTGCCGCACGACCGCCGCGACGCGCTCGCGCTCGGCGTCCGACGCCCGGATCGGCGGCGGCTCGGGCCGCTGAGGCAGGCGCTCGCCCGCGGCTCCCTGGTCGTCGTCTCCCTGCTGCCCGGGCGCCGGCTCGGTCATGGCCGGGAGGATAGGCCGAGGCCCGGGTCGGCGGCAGCGCGTCCCGGGGCGGCGGGCGCGGCCGGGAGGTCGACGGTGAAGCGGGTCTCGCCGGGCCGGCTGGCGATGTGCAGCGCGCCGCCGTGCTCCCCGACGACGGCCGACACGATGGACAGCCCGAGGCCGGTGCTGCCCGTGGTGCGGGCGCGCCCCGTGTCGCCGCGGGCGAAGCGCTCGGCGACGTGGGGCAGCAGGTCGGGCGGGATGCCGGGTCCGTCGTCGACGACGTCGAGACGCACGAGCGCACGCCCGTCGCCGCCGGTGGCGGCCCGCAGGCCGGTGGTGACGAGCGTGCCCTCGGGCGTGTGCGTGCGGGCGTTGGCCAGCAGGTTCGCGACCACCTGGTGCAGCCGCTCGGGGTCCCCGACCACCTCGAGCGGGGCGTCCTCGTCGTCCTCGTCGTCCTCGACCGTCCCCGGCAGGTCCAGGGACCACCGGTGGCCCGGGGCGGCCACGTGGGCGTCGGTGACGGCGTCGACGACGACCCGGGCGAGGTCGACGCGCTCGCGCGCCAGCGGCCGCCCGGCGTCGAGCCGCGCGAGCAGCAGCAGGTCCTCCACCAGCGCGGTCATCCGCTCGGTCTGCGAGACCGTGCGCTCGAGCAGGCCGGCGACCTCGGGCGGCAGGTCGTCGGCGCGGCGCGTCGCCAGCTCGTTGTAGCCGCGGATCGCGGCCAGCGGGGTGCGCAGCTCGTGGCTGGCGTCGGCCACGAACCGCCGCAGCCGGGTCTCGCTCTCCTGCCGCGCGGCGAGCGCGGCGCCGACGTGCCCGAGCATGCGGTTGAGCGCCGCGCCGACCTGGCCGACCTCGGAGCGGGGGTCGGCGTCGGCGTCGGGGACGCGCTCGGCGAGCTCCACCTCGCCCGACGACAGCGGCAGCTCGGACACCCGTCGGGCCGTCGCCGAGACCCGGTGCAGCGGCCGCAGCGTGCGCCGGGTGGTGAAGGCCGCGGCCGCGCCGGCCAGCACGACGCCCACCCCGAAGATGACGGCCTCGCGCAGCACCAGCTCCCCGACGGTGCTCTCCAGCGCCGCGGTGGACAGGCCCACGACGGTGACGGTGCCGTCGTCGCCCGCGGCGGCGGCGAGCCGGAAGCGGCCCAGGCCGTCGAGGTCGAGGGTGTGCGGGCGCTCCCCCGGCGTCGTCGCGATGGCCGGGGCGACCTGCTCCGGCGCCAGCGGGCGGCTCGTGCCGGGCCGGCCGATGAGCATCGCACGCACGATGCGGCCGTCGTCGACGGTGACCTCGAGGGTGTTCGCGGGCCGGTCCGGCCCGCCGCCGACGAAGCCGCCGCCGGCGTCGGGCGGGGGCGGGCGGCGGTCGGGGTCGCCGTCGGGCGGGTTGCTGCGGAAGCGCGCGACCTCGGTGACCTGGTCGTCGAGCTGGCGGTAGAGGTAGCCGCGCAGCGACAGCGCCGCGCCCGCGCCGACCACGAGAAAGACCACGGTGAGCAGGAGCACCGTCGACACCACGAGACGGGTCTGCAGCGACCGGGGGCGGGTCATCCCGCCGCCGGCTTGAGCACGTACCCGGCGCCGCGCACGGTGTGGATCATCGGGGTGCGGCCCGCGTCGACCTTCTTGCGCAGGTAGGAGATGTAGAGCTCGACGATGTTCGACTGGCCGCCGAAGTCGTAGTTCCACACGCGGTCGAGGATCTGGGCCTTCGACAGCACGCGCCGCGGGTTGCGCATGAGGAACCGCAGCAGCTCGAACTCCGTGGCCGTGAGCTCCACCGGCGCGCCGCCGCGGGCGACCTCGTGGCTGTCCTCGTCCAGCGTCAGGTCGCCGACGGCCAGCGTCGCGTCGCCGCGCACCACCGTGGCCACGGCCGCGCGCCGCAGCAGCCCGCGCAGGCGGGCCACGACCTCCTCGAGGCTGAACGGCTTCGTCACGTAGTCGTCGCCGCCGGCGGTGATGCCCGCGACGCGGTCCTCGACGGCGTCCCGGGCGGTCAGGAACAGCACCGGCACGTCGGGGAGCTCGGCACGCAGGCGGCGCAGGACCTCGAACCCGTCGATGTCGGGCAGCATCACGTCCAGCACCACGACGTCGGGGCGGAACTCCCGGCCCTGGCGCACCGCGCCGAGCCCGTCGCCCGCGCTGCGCACGTCCCAGCCCTCGTAGCGCAGGGCCATCGCGAGCAGCTCGGCGAGCGTGGGCTCGTCGTCGACGACCAGAGCGCGCACCGGCGTCCCGTCCGGTCGCCGCAGGTCGGCGCGCGTGGCGGCGTTCATCGGTCGAGCTCCCCTATCGGCGTGCTCCCCCGGATGCTGCGTCTCCCGGCGTTCACGGCACCCAGCGTGGCACCCGCCCGTCGGGCGTTGCTGGGTGCTTCCTGTGTGCCCGCTGTGCGCGACCGGCGACCGTGCCCCGACGTCCGGTCACGGACCGTCCCGAACCGCGGGCCGGGGGTCACGCGTTGGTGGAGCCGGGGGCGGACGTCGGCCGACCGGCGCACCCCGTCCCGACGGACGGAGGACCGCATGACCGATGCCCGCGGGGCACCGGCCCGGGTCACGCGTCGCACCTTCCTGGGCGGCGCGGCCGCGCTGACGAGCACGGCGATCGTGCTCGGCGCGCCGTGGGTGGCGGCCGCGGACGCCGTCGAGCCCACCGTCCCGCCGCTGTTCACCCTCGGCGTGGCCTCCGGCGACCCGACGCCCGACGGCGTCGTGCTCTGGACCCGGCTGGCGCCGGACCCCGTCGCCCTCGACGGGCGCGGCGGCATGGGCAAACGGCCGGTGCTCGTCGGGTGGCAGGTCGCCGAGGACCCGGGTTTCCGGCGGGTGGTGGCCGGCGGCACCGTCGTCGCCCGGGCCGAGGACGCCCACTCGGTGCACGTCGAGGTCGCGGGCCTGCGCCCGGCGGCCGACCACTGGTACCGCTTCCGCGCGGGACCGCAGTTCAGCCCGGTCGGGCGGACGCGGACGGCCCCGGCGCCGGGCGCACGCGTCGACCGGTTCGCGCTGGCGATCGCGAGCTGCCAGAGCCTGCCCGACGGCTACTACAACGCCTACGCCGCGATGGTGCGCGACGACGACCTGGACCTCGTCGCGTGGCTCGGCGACTACATCTACGAGAGCGCGGCGACCGGCATCCCGGGGCGGGGTCACCTGCCGGCCCGCGAGACCTGGTCGCTCGCCGACTACCGCGTCCGGCACGGGCAGTACCGCACCGACCCGGACCTGCAGGCCGCGCACGCCGCCTACGCGTGGGCGATCACGCTCGACGACCACGACGTCGAGAACAACTGGGCCGGCGACGTCTCGCAGGTCGACGACGAGCCCGACCAGGACCCGGCCGTGTTCCGCGCCCGGCGTGCCGGGGCGTTCCGCGCGTTCTGGGAGCACATGCCGCTGCGGTGGGCGCAGCGCCCGCAAGGCTCCGCGATGCTCGTGCACCGGCGGCTGACGTTCGGCGACCTGCTCGACGTGCACCTGCTCGACACCCGCCAGTACCGCAGCGACCAGGACGCCCCGCACGCCGGCGACCCGTCCCGCACGATCCTGGGTGCCGCCCAGCGGGCGTGGCTGTGGGGCGGGCTCGCCGGGCCGACGGCGCGCTGGAACGTGCTCGCCCAGCAGGTGTTCTTCTCTCCGCGCGACCTCGACCCCGGCCCGGCCGTCGACATCGACGACGACTCCTGGGACGACTACGCCGCCGAGCGCGACGCCCTGCGCGACCACCTCGTCGTCGCGCGCACGGCGAACCCGGTGATCGTCACCGGCGACGTGCACGCCCACCACGCCTGCGACGTGCACGCCGACCCCCGCGACCTCGCGTCGCCGGTGGTCGCGACCGAGCTGGTGACGACGTCGATCAGCTCGGGCGGCGACGGCGGGGAGCACGCGCCGGGCGACGACGCGATGCTCGCCGCGAACCCGCACATCCGCTTCGTCGACCGGCGCCGCGGCTACGTGCGCAACACCGTCACCCCGGCCGGGTGGCAGGCGGACTTCCGGATCGTCGACGAGGTCAGCACCCGCGGCGCCCCGGCCCGCACCGCCCAGACCGTCGACATCCCCGTACGTGAGCAGTTGCGGCCCCTATAGAGGCCGCAAGTACTCACGGAGGGGTGCCGTGACCGCGTGGCTGCCGCCGATCCAGCCGGGCAGGTGGAGCATCTTGACGCCCGGGCCGCCGGCGACGACCGGGGCGATCTCGCGGGCCACCGCCAGGTCGTCGCGGCCGGTGCGGGCCCGCAGGGCGGCGTCGCCGCGCTCGTGCAGCACCCGGACCGGGTCGCCGACGGTCGTCGCCAGCCGCGCCGCGACCTCGGGCGGGAGCACGAGCACCTGGGTCAGGTCGGCGCCGCGCTCGAGCCGGCCCGCGGCGAGGACGGCACCGGCCAGGGCGTCGGCGAGGGGCGCCAGGACCGCGTCCGGGTCGGTGAGGTCCTCGCGCGGCAGCACCTCGGCCGTGCCGCCGACCGGGACGACGGTGACGGCGTCGGCCGGGCTGTCGGGCGCCCCGCGTCGGGCGGCGAGCGTGCCCCACGGACCGTCCGGGTCCTCGGCCAGGCAGCACGTGTAGCGGGCGGGCTGGGCCGTCGTCGCCATCGTGGTCTCGCCGGGCCGGACACCGCCCGCGTCCGCGAGCGCCAGGGCCAGCGCCCGGCCGACCGCGCCGTTCGCGTGCGGGCCGGGCCCGAGCAGCCCGGTGCCGTGGGACAGGCCGAGCCGGACGCCGACGGGCCCGGCCACGATCAGCGCGACCGCCGCCGTGCCCGTCGTGGTGGCCACGCCGAGCAGGTTGAGGTCGGGTGCGAGGCACGCCCGCGCCGCGGCGAGCACCACCGGCAGCGCCCCCGGCGGGGCGCCGGCCCGCACGCAGGCGGTGGCGACACCCCGCGCGGTGAGCTCCCCGAACAGCGGCGGCACCGTGCCCAGGACGGCGTCCGGGTCGGCGACGTCGCCCAGCATCGCCGCGACCCGTGCCGGGGTCGGGTCCACGGCCGGGAGGCCGTCGCTCACGGCACCACGCGCGAGACCAGCGCCGTCCCGCCGAACGACGGGATCCACGCCGAGTGCTTCCCGGCCCCGCCCGCGACGGCGACGTGCAGGTTCTCCGGCGCGTCGCTGACCGTGTAGGCGTCCCCGTCGGGCTCGACGCCCCACTCGACGAACTGCCGCCGGTTGCCGGGCGAGACGTGCTCGACCGGGATGCGGGCGTGCTCCCAGAGGTGTGCCCGGACCGAGTCCGGGGTCCAGCCGTCGCGGTGCAGCGTCGCGGCGTGCTCCGGGCCGAGCAGCAGCAGGTGCGGGCCGCGCACGTAGACGTTGTTGGACCCCGGCTGGGCCATCGTCCCGGCCACGGTCAGGAGGATCTCGGCACCGGTGGTGCTGCCGTGGTCGTTGACGTTGTGCGGCGGCTCCGCGGCCATGACGGACACGACGCCCGCGTCCGGGGCGAACCCTCGGCGCACCGCCAGCGGCTCCCACGGCGACTCGTCGGACTCCGCGAAGCAGAACGTGTACTTGGCGGGCGAGCCCTGGGTCGCACGGTCGAGCACCCCGGGCGTGGCCCCGCCGACGTGCAGCAGCACCAGCGAGAGCGCCCGCCCGATGACGGCGTTGGCGCGGGTGCCCTGGCCCAGGCAGTTGCCGCTGGCGTTGAGCCCGAGGGCGTCCCGGACCGGGCCCGACACCAGCACCATCGGCGCGCACGGATGGGTCGTGGCCAGCGAGCCGTGCAGGTTGTAGGCCTCGTCCTGCACGGCGGCGAGCGCCGCGAGCAGCACCGGGAGGTCCGCCGGGCGGCACCCGGCCATGACGGCGTTGGCCGCGATCGAGCGCAGGGTCGGCGTGACGCCGCGCGGCGGCAGCGGGCCGAGGTCGGGCACCACGGCGGGTGCCGCGGCCAGCATCGTCGCCACCCGCTCCTCGGTCGGCGGGACCGTCGGCAGCCCGTCGCCCCACCCGCGCTCCTCGCAGGCGGCGATCCAGTCCCAGGCGTCGTCCACGCCCGGGAGGTCGAGGACGTCACCCACGGATCTCTCCCATCGATCGCAGCTCGGCGACCACGCCGGCGTAGGCCGCGTCGGCCCGGCCGGCGAGCTCGTCCGCCGACAGCCCGCCCACCGGGTGGTCGACGACGACCAGCCGCGGGTCGGCCCGGCGGGCCGTCGCCTGGGCCGTCACGAGCGGCAGGAACGACGCCGTGACCACGAGGATCGAGCGCACGCCGCGGCGCTCGAGCTCGAGCGAGTCGTGGAGACTCCACGACGAGCAGGAGCCTCAATCGCCGATGGCGACGACGGCCAGCCGGTACTGCGCCGCGAGGTGGTCGAGCAGCGCCGGGTCGGCGCCGACCGCGGCGCTCGGCTTGGCCTCGAGGCCGTTGGGTCCGAGCCCGTGCTCGTCGGCCAGGCGGCGGCCGATGGCGTCGAGGATGTCGTGGGCGCCGGGCTTGGAGTTGGACAGGCCGCACAGGGCGCCGGCCGGGGCGTCTCCCGCCGCAGCGACGGCGGCGAGGGTGTCGGCCGTGGTTCCCGACGTCGGGTCGACGATCCGCATCAGGCCTCCTCGAGGTGCGCGACGACGGCGAGGCCGGCGCGCCGGCCGTCCGCCGCGGCGGTGAGCAGGGACCGCGGCCCGCCGGTGACGTCGCCGGCCGACCAGACCGGGACGCCGGCGGGCAGCCCGTCGAGCAGCGCGGACCGCGGCTCGGCGTGGGTGTAGACGAAGACGCCGGAGGCGTCGAGGACCTCGCCGTCGGTCAGGTGGACGGCACCGAGGGTGCCGTCGCCGGAGAGGGCGGCGACGCCGGCGCGGCGCACGTCGACGGCGTCGTCCAGCCGGCGGCCCAGCGACGCCGGCCACGCCGGCGCGGTGCTGACCAGCGTCACCTGCTTCGCGATCCCGGCGAGCTCGAGCGCCTCGTACGCGGTCCACTCGTCGTCGCCGACGACCACGACCTCCCGTCCGGCGTGGAGCGGCCCGTCGCAGGTGGCGCAGTGCGAGACCCCGCGGCCCTCCCAGGCGTCGGCGTCGGGGACGTCGAGCCGGCCGGGGGTGCAGCCCGTGGCGACGACGACCGCCCGCGCGGTCGCCGGCCCGTCGGCGGCCTCGACGGTCACCACCTCGGTCCCCGGCCCGGCGCCCAGGCCGGTGACCTCGCCGTAGGCGATCTCGACGCCGCGGTCGACGACGTCGGTGAGCAGCGCGCCCATGAGGTCGGGCCCGGTGGTCGCCGGCCCCGGCCAGTCGGCGAGCGTGCCCAGGTTGATCAGCTGCCCGCCGGGGGCGAGCGCGTCGTGGGCGACGACGCGCAGCCCGCGGTCCGCGCACGCCCGGGCGGCGGTGAGGCCGGCGATGCCGGCCCCGATCACCACGACGTCCCACATCATGGTCGAGCTCCGCTGCGCTCCGTCTCCCGATCGGTCACTGCGACCCCTCCTCGATCCGCCGGCTCACCGGCACGCCCTGGACGTGGTTCTGCACGAAGCCGCGCGACTGGTTCCGGCTCGGGTTGCCGGCGAGCACGATCCCGATGTCGGCCGCGCGGGGCACCATCGGCACGAGGCGGTCGGGGTCGTGCCCGGCGTAGCGCTCGTCGAGCTCGCCGGCCGCCACCATCGCGTCGAGGTCGAAGCTCGTCGACCCGACGTTCCACGCGCACGCCTGCAGCTGGCGCACGGGGACCCGCATGTGGTCGCCGAGGTGGGCGCGCAGCGCGTCCTTGTCGACGCCGAATCCCGCCAGCGCCCGGGCCACGGCGGGCCCGAGCACGAGCAGCGGGTGGAACGCGCCGAACTCGAGGCCGGTGTAGGCCCAGGGCCCGATGGCGTTGCCGAAGATCGTCGTCAGGGCCTCGAGGTGGTCGGCGGCCGACTCGCCGCCGGAGTAGATCGGCGCGCTGACGGCGACGACGCTCTGCACGGTGACGACGCTGTCGGCGTCGCCGAAGCCGCGGTCGGCGCGGAAGGACGGCCAGCCCAGGGCCCGCACGGCGGCGTCGTCCTCGGCCAGGGCGACGTGGAACGTCGACGCGATCGCGCCCTGGTCGGTCTCGCCCGGCGGGATGCGCAGGCCGGCAACGTTGCGCAGGTAGAGCCGCAGGAAGCGCCCGACCGCGGTGTTCGCCCGGCGCCCGACGCGCAGCGCGCCGGTGCCGCTGTGGAACCCGAGCCGCTCGACCACCGGCCCCGACAGCACCACGAGCGGCTCCCACCCGGGCGTCGACCCGGCGTCCTGCACCCGGAAGACGGGGTCCGCGACGCACTCGACCACCGCGAGCAGCACGGGCATGTCCTGCGGACGGCACCCGGCCATGACCCCGTTGACCGCGACGCTGCGCACGGTGGCCGCGCGCAGGTCGGGCGCGAGCTCGCCGAGCGAGGAGTCGGGGTCGCGGCGGGTGTGGGCGAGGAACGCCGCGACCCGCTCCGGGGTCGGCGGCACGATCGGCAGGCCGTCGGTCCACCCGCGGACCTCGAAGTGTTCGGTGACCGCGTCGAGGTCGCCGCGGGCGACGATCGCCGTGGGCTCGTGCTCGTCGGCCTCCGCCTCCGCCTCGACCGGGCCGGCGCCCGCCACCAGCGCGTCCACCACCGCCGGCGCGACCTGCTCGCGCATCTTCGCCCGGAACACCTCGGTCGGGTCGGTGAGGATCACGCCGGGGTAGCTGACGATCGGCACGTGCCCGACGCCCAGGGACGCCCCGACGGCACGACCCATGCCCTCGAACCCCGCGCCGCCGATGGCCACGGCCGGGACCCCGGCGCGCTCGGCGGTGGCCGCTGCCCGCATCACGGCAGGCATGCAGGAGCCTCAAGCCCCGACCGCGGCGACCACGAGGTCGACGCGGTGGGCGCGCAGCAGCTCGGGCAGGGCGTCGAGGACGCGGCGCTCCTCGGCGGCCGAGGCGTGGAAGTTGCCGAACTCCTCCCAGCCGACGAACGCCACGTCGCCGTGGCGCTCCGTCGCCACCTCGGAGATGACCTCGAACATCTCCGGCCCGCGGAAGAGCTCGTCCCACAGGTAGGCCACGCGCCGGCCCGCCAACGACGACGGGCGCTCGTGCGCGGCGACGTCGCCGACGGCCCGCGGGCCCAGCGGCCCCAGGACCTCGTAGTGCGGCTCGCTCACGGTGCTCCCTACTCGTCGGCGGTGATCACGCGACCGGCCCGGTCGCGCAGGAACAGGGCGGCGACGGTGACGATCGCGGCGCCGACGACGGCGATGCCGACCGCGATGCCGTAGCCCGCGCTGGTGGCGATGGCGCCGCCGATGATCGTCCCGATGCCCGACAGGCCACGGCCGATGTTGTAGGCCGACGCCGACCCGAGCGAGCGGATGCGGGTCGGGAACAGCTCGCCGAACCAGACACCGAAGATGCCGAAGTAGCCGAGGAACAGGCTCGAGGCGAGGTAGAGCCAGACGAAGTTGCCGAGCCCGGTGCCGCCGAGGGCGAGCAGGAGCATCACCGCGAACGTGACGGTCTGCAGCGCGGCGAAGGCGACGAACACCGGCCGGCGGCCCCAGCGGTCGGACAGCCAGCCCGCGAGGACGAAGCCGACGAACGAGATCGCCGAGGCGACGTAGAGCACGAGGCTCGCGCTGCCGGCGTCGAAGCCCAGGTCGCTCTTGAGCATCGAGGGCATCCAGGCCGTCGCCGTGTAGGGCACCCACTGGGCGCCGAACGCGACGACCAGCCCGACGAGCACGATCGGCAGCGAGTCGCGGGCCACGAGCTGGCGCCACGTCGAGCGGGTGGCCTTGGCCGCCGTGGCCTCGGTGAGCAGGCCGGCCGCCCGGCGGGCCTGCAGCTCCTCCCACTGGCGCGACTCGCGGCACGCGTAGCGGATCCACACGCAGGCCAGGGCGGGCAGGACGCCGACGAGGAACGCCCAGCGCCAGTCGACCACCAGCTGCGCGACGAGCACCGCCAGCGCGTACGCCGGCCACAGGGACGCCTGCACCAGCCCGCCGCCGAGGCCGCGGCGCTTCGGCGCCCAGGCCTCGTTGAGCCACGCGAACCCGACGGCCCACTCGCCGCCGGTGCCGACGCCGGCGAGGACGCGCAGCACGAGGAAGACCGCGAAGTTCGGCGCGAGGAAGACCAGACCGGTGGCGACCGAGTAGATGAGGATCGACCAGATCAGCGTGCGGCGGCGCCCGTAGCGGTCGCCCAGCCAGCCGAAGAGCACACCGCCGATCGCCGACCCGACCAGCTGGCCCGCGATCGCCACCCCGAACACGCCGGCCGAGACGCCGTAGAACCGCATGATCGCGCCCGCCAGCAGCGTCGGGAGCATGAAGTCGAAGTACTCCATGCCCCAGCCCAGGCAGGCCGCGCCGAGGATCCGGCGGCGCTCCCCCGGCGTGTAGTCCGGCGGCGCGACGGTCGCGGTCCCGGTGGCCGCGTCCGGGCGTCCCTGCTCGGTCGTCATGGCTCCTCCACGCGACCGTGCGTCGTCACGCGGTCACGCGGCGGAGGTTAGGTGGGTCACAGGATCGAAGTCCAGAGAAGATTGGATACGATCTCGGCTACGCGTGGGGCGGGAGACCGAGCGCCGCGTGGAGGTCGGCCACCGTCACCTCGCGGTGCGCGTCCATCAGCGCGACCACCGCGGCGTTGTCCCCGCGGCGCAGCGCAGTGATCATCTTGCGGTGCTCGCGCACCACACGCGCACGGCCGGCGGAGTCGTAGAGGTGCACCGTGCGGTAGGGCTCGCTGCGCCGCCAGAGCCGGTCGATCTCGGCGACCACGAGGTCCAGGCCCGACAGCCGGAACATCGCGAAGTGGAACGCCACGTTGGCCGCGACGATGCCGGCGACGTCGACCCGGTCGACCTGCTCGGTGATCGCCTCGTTGAGGGCGGTGAGCTCGCGCAGCTGGTCGGCCGTCAGCCGCGGGAGGGCCCGCAGCACCTCGGTCTCCAGGGCCCGGCGCATGAGGTAGACCTGCGCGAGCTCGTCGGCGTTGAGCCGGGCCACGGCGTAGCCGACGTGCGGCTCGTGGCGCATGACGCCCTCGGCCTCGAGGGTCTTGAGCGCCTCGCGGACCGGGATGCGGCTGACCCCGAGCCGGGCGGCGAGGGTCTCCTGGCGCACCTGCTGGCCGGGCACGAGCTCGCGCGAGCGGAGCATCCCGCGAATCTCCTCGACCGCGCGCTGGACGCTCGTCGCCCGGCGCGCGGGCTCGACCTCGGTCCCGGTCACGGTGCACCACCCCCTGGGCCTCGAGCCTACTGGGCGGCGACTCGTCGTCATTGGATACAGGATGATGTCCGATCGGTTGTGCGTCGCCGACCCGGCGACCTACCGTCGACCCGTGACGGACGCACCGCCGGCCCCGGCCACCGACTGGGCCCGTGTCCTCGCTCCCCGCTCGGTCGCCCTCGTCGGCGCCACGGGCCGCACGAACAACCCGATGGCCCGCCCGCTGCGCTGGCTCACCGAGCGCGGGTTCGCCGGGGCCGTGCACCCGATCAACCCGAAGTACGCCGAGCTCGCCGGCGTGCCCTGCGCCCCCTCGCTCGCCGACGTCCCCGGCGGGGTCGACCTCGTGCTCGCGCTGGTCCCCGCCGAGCGGGCCGCCGCGGCCGTCACCGAGGCCGGGGCCGCCGGGGCGGCGCTGGTGATCGTGTTCGCCTCCGGGTTCGCCGAGGTCGGGCCGGAGGGCCGGGCGCGGCAGGACGAGCTCGTCGCGGCCGCGCGCACCGCGGGCACCCGCGTGCTCGGCCCGAACTGCCAGGGGATCTACGACGCCCGCAGCCGTCTCTTCGCGACGTTCACCAGCGCCGGCGAGCGCCCGCTCGCGGGCTCCAGCGGTATCGCCTACGTCGGGCAGAGCGGCGCGGTCGGCGGCTCGGTGCTCGACGTCGCCGCCGAGCGAGGGCTCGACCTCACCGCCTGGGTGTCCACCGGCAACGAGGCCGACGTCGGCCTCACCGAGGTCGGGCGCCACCTCGTCGCCGACCCGGACGTCGACGTCCTCACCGTCTACGCCGAGTCCCTGCCCGACCCGGCCGGCTACGAGGCGCTGGCCGCGGAGGCCGCGGCGGCGGGCACCGCGCTCGTCGTGCTGCGCTCCGGGCGCTCGGTGCCGGGCCGGCGCGCGGCCGTCTCGCACACCGGCGCGATGCTCGGCGACGACACCGCGTTCACGCTCGTCTCGCGGCGGTACGGCGTCGTGCTCGTCGACGACGTCGAGGAGCTGCTCGCGGCGGCGGTGGTGCTGCGCGGCCACCGCGCCCCGGCCGGGCGGCGCCTCGGGCTCGTCACCAGCTCCGGGGGCGCGGGCATCCTCGCCGCCGACAGGGCCAGCGAGGTCGGCCTCGAGGTGCCCGAGCTGACCGCCGAGACCCAGGAGAAGCTCGCGCGGCTGGTGCCGGCCTTCGGGGCCGTGGCCAACCCCGTCGACGTCACCGCCCAGCTGTTCAACGTCGGCGGGGGCTTCGGCGAGGTCTGCGGGCTGGTGCGCGCGGACGGCGCGGTCGACGCCGTGCTGGTGCTGCTCACCATGCTCGTGGGCGACACGGCGACCGACCTGGCCCGCGACCTCGTCGCCACCGTCGCCGAGCAGGGTCCGGACGCCCCGCCCGTGGCCGTGGTGTGGATGGCCGGCGAGGACGGCACGGCCCCGGCCCGCACGGTGCTGCGCGACGCCGGCATCCCGGTCTTCTCCTCGATCGCCCTCGCGGTGCGGGTGCTCGACGCGATCGCCCCGCACCCGCGGTCCGACCCCGTAGCGCCCGAGCCCGCGCCGCCCGTGGACGGCGACGGCTGGGCCCTGCTGGACGCCCTCGGCGTGCCCCGGCCACGGGCGCTGACCAGCACCGATCCGCACGAGACCACCGTGGCCGTCGAGGAGCTGGGCGGACGGGCGGTGCTCAAGGCCGTCGTGCCCGGGCTCGAGCACAAGACCGAGGCCGGCGCCGTGCGCCTGGACGTCACCACCGACGCGGCCGCCACGGTGCACGCGGAGCTCGCGGCGCTGCCCGGGTGCACCGGCGTGCACGTGCAGGAGCGCGTCCCGGCCGGGGTGGAGCTGCTCGTGGCCGTCGACGGCGGACGCGACGGGTGGCCGCCGGTGCTCACCGTCGGCCACGGCGGCACCGCGACGGAGATCCACCACGACGTGGCCCACGCCCTCGCGCCGGTCGACGCGGCCACCGCCCGGTCGCTGCTGGCGTCGCTGCGGTGCTGGCCGCTGCTCGCGGGCCACCGCGGCGCCGCCGGGGTGGACCTCGACGTGGCGGCCGACGCGATCGTCCGGATCTCCCGCGCCGCCGCCGTCCCCGGCCTCGGGGAGCTGGAGGTGAACCCGCTCGTCTGTGCGAGCAACGCGGCATTGCTCGCGTCAGGGGCCAGGATCGCCACATCCTCGCCGGCGCGACACGCCGGGGCGGTGGCCGTCGACGTCCTGAGGACGGAGCAGTGATGGGCAGCATCGGGCTCGAGATCACCGACGGCGTCGCGCTGCTGACCGTCGACGCGCCCGAGGTCCGCAACGGCCTGACGCCGGCGATGGGCCGCGAGCTCGCCGCCGCCTGCGACGCCGTCGACGCGGACCGCTCGGTGGGCGCCGCCGTGGTCCGCGGCGCGGCCGGCACGTTCTGCTCCGGCGCCGACCGGCGCACGTGGAACCCCGGCGCGGACCAGGCCGAGGACACCGCGTTCCGCGACACCGGCGCGGTGTACGGGGCGTTCCGGCGCGTCGGCACCCTCGCGGTGCCGACGGTCGCAGCCGTCCGCGGCGCCGCCGTCGGCGCGGGGATCAACCTCATGCTGGCCACCGACCTGCGGGTGGTCGCCCGCGACGCCCGCCTCATCGCGGGCTTCCTGCGGATCGGCCTGCACCCGGGCGGCGGGTTCTTCACGATCGCCGCGCGCACCGCGGGCCGCGAGGCGGCGTCCGCGCTGGGCCTCTTCGGCGAGGAGATCGACGGGGCCCGCGCCGCCGAGCTGGGGCTGGCGTGGCGGGCCGTGGACGACGCCGAGGTCGAGGACACCGCGCTCGCGCTCGCCGCCGTCCCCGCGCGGGACCCCGACCTCGCCCGCGAGGCCGTCCGCTCGTTCCGCACCGAGACCGGCCCACCGGGTCTGCCGTGGGACGCGGCCGTGGAGTTCGAGCGCGCGACGCAGATGTGGAGCCAGCGCCGCCGCGCCGACCGTGAGGAGAACCGATGATCTTCGAACCGACGGCGCTGTCGGCCGACGAGGAGGCGCTGCGCGAGGAGGTCCGCGCCTTCCTCGCCGAGACCCTGCCGGCGGACTTCCGTCCCGGCCTCGGGCTCGGCGGGCGCCACGACCCGGAGTTCACGCGCGCGCTCGCGCAGCGCGGCTGGGTCGGCATGTCCATCCCCACGGAGTACGGCGGGGCCGGCGCGAGCACCGTCCGGCGGTTCGTCGTCATCGAGGAGCTGCTCGCCGCGGGCGCCCCGATCGCCGCGCACTGGATCGCCGAGCGCCAGAGCGCCCCGGCGTTCCTGCGCTTCGGCACCGAGGAGCAGCGCCGGTGGTTCCTGCCGCGGATCGCGGCCGGCGAGTGCTGGTTCTCCCTGGGCATGAGCGAGCCCGACGCCGGCTCGGACCTCGCGTCGGTGCGCACGACGGCCACGCGCGTCGAGGGCGGGTGGACCGTGTCGGGGACGAAGGTGTGGACCACCAACGCCCACCTCAACCACTTCGCGGCGATGCTCTGCCGCACGGCGCCGCAGGGCGAGGGCGACCGGCACGCCGGGCTCTCGCAGCTCATCGTCGACCTCACCGACGACGACGTGCACGTCTCCCCCATCCCCCTGATCGACGGCGAGGAGCACGTCAACGAGGTGGTCCTCGACGGCGTGTTCGTGCCCGACGAGCGCGTGCTCGGCGAGGTCGGTCAGGGCTGGGCCCAGGTGACCGCCGAGCTCGCCCACGAGCGCTCGGGCCCCGACCGCTACCTGTCGGTGCTCGGGCTGTACCGCGCGTTCGTCGACGCGGTCGGCAAGGACGTCGACGACGTCCGGGCCGCGGCGATCGGGCGCATCGGCGCGCAGCTCTGGACGATCCGGCAGCTCTCGCTCGCCGTCGCCCGCGCGCTGGACGAGGGCGAGGCGCCGGCGGTCGAGGCGGCGCTGGTCAAGGACGTGGGGACGACGTTCGAGCAGCAGGTCGTCGAGACGCTGCGCGACGTCGCGGGCGGCGAGATCGACCCGGAGGGCGGGACGATGGTCGAGAGGCTCCTGGCGGAGTGCGTGCTCAACGCCCCCACGTGGACGCTGCGCGGCGGCACCACCGAGGTGCTGCGCGGGATCGCGGCGAAGGCGCTGACGCGGGGTGCCCGGTGAGCGCCGCGGACTCGGTGGTCGAGGTCCGCGAGGCCGTCGCCGACCTGCTCGCCGACCACGTCACCCCCGCGGTCCTCGAGGCCGCCGAGCGCGACGGCTGGGCGCCGACGGTCTGGGAGCCGCTGCACGCGAGCGGCGTCACCACCGTCGGCGTGCCCGAGACCGCCGGCGGCGCGGGCGGGTCGGTGGCCGAGGCCTGCGCGGTGCTCGAGGAGGCCGGCGCGGCCGCGGCGCCCGTGCCCGTCGCCGAGACCGGTCTGCTCGCCGGGCGGCTGCTCGCCGCGGCCGGGCTCACACTGCCCGACGGGCCGCTGACGACCGGACGGGGCACGGTCACGGTGCACGACGGTGCCCTGACCGGGCGGCTCGAGCGCGTGGCGTGGGCGTCGGCGGCGGCCCGCCTCGTCGTCCTGGCCGACGGGCCCGACGGGGAGCCGGTGGTCGTCGTCGTCGACCCCGCGGCCTGCACGATCACCCCGGGGCGCAACCTCGCCGGGGAGCCCCGCGAGGCCGTCGAGCTCGACGCGGTCGTCCCCGACGTCACCGCGGCCGCGCGGCCGGCCGCCGGCGACGCGCTGGCCCGGCGCGGGGCGCTGGCCCGGGCGGCGCTGATCGCCGGCGCCGCCCGCCGCGTGCGGGAGGTGACCGTCGCCTACACCGGCGAGCGGGTGCAGTTCGGCCGCCCGGTGTCGCGCTTCCCCGCCGTCGCCGACCACCTCGTGCGCCTCGCCGAGCAGGCCGAGATGGCGGCGATGGCCGCCCGCGCCGCCGCCGTCGCGGCCGGCGAGCAGGACGAGCCCGCCGCCCTCGACGTCGCCGCCGCAGCCGCCGTGGCGTCGGAGGCCGCGGGGCTCGTCGCCGCGGCGGCGCACCAGGCCACCGGCGCGATGGGCGTGACCCGCGAGTTCTCGCTCGGGGTGCTGACGCGCCGGCTCTGGTCGTGGCGCGACGAGTGGGGCGCCGAGCGCGCCTGGGCCACCCGGCTCGGGCACACCCTCGCCGCCGGCGGCCCCGACGCGTTGTGGCCGACGCTGTCGCGCGGGGTCGGCGTCCGCGGCTGAGCCGTCGTCGCTGGCGGCGGTCGATCACGCACCGTGCGTGCCGGAACCGGTCAACCTACCGGGACTCGCCCATCTGCGGATCATACTCGGCAGCACCTGACGTGGACGGTCGCTCCGCGTCAGCGTTCCGGGGGGAACCATGACGACCGTTTGGCTCATCCTGCTCGGCGTACCCGCCGCGCTCTACGTCCTGTCGCTGCTGCTCCACCCGTACGTCCCGTGCGGGCGATGCGCGTCGCGGGGGATCAACCGCGACTACGGGACCTTCTTCCGATCCGCCTACCGGCCCTGCTGGAAGTGCCGCGGGCGCGGGTCCAAGCAGCGCTTCGGCGCCCGCATGCTCGGCATCGGCGAGCCGCGCTACCCGCGCAAGAACGGCATCTTCGCGCCGCCCACCAGCGACTTCCCGAAGCCCGGACGCTCCCGCCTCTTCGGCATCTTCTGATCGTCCGCGTGTGAGGGCGGACACTGCCCCGGCCGGCCGAACGCGGGTACACCCCGACGTGGACGTCACCGTGTTCGGCGGCACCGGCAAGATCGGCCGGCACGTGGTGCGCCGCCTGCTCCGGGCCGGCCACCACGTCACCGCGCTCGTGCGCTCGCCCGAGAAGCTCGACATCACCGACGACGACCTCGAGGTCATCGTCGCCGAGCTCGACGACACCGCGGCGGTCGGCCGGGCCGTCGCCGGCGCCGATGCCGTGATCAGCGCGCTCGGGCCGCCGATCGACCCGTTCCTGCGCAGCGGCCCGCTGACCGCGGCGACCCGCGGGATCGTGGCCGCGATGCACGAGTCCGGGGTCCGGCGGCTCGTCGCGCTCGCGACGGTCAGCGTCCCCGACCCGCGCGACCGCCCCAGTCTGCTCGACCGGCTCGTCCCGGTCGGGATCGGCCTGCTGATCCCCGGCGCGCTCAAGGAGGTGCAGGGGATCAGCGAGGTTGTCACGACCTCGGGTCTCGACTGGACGCTCGCCCGGATCACCGCGCCGATCGACGTCTCGACCAACGGCACCCTGCGCGCGGGGTTCCTCGGGCGCGACCACGTCGGGGCACCGATGGCGCGCACCGACGTCGCCGCATTCCTCGTCGACCAGCTCGTCGACGACACCTTCGTCGGCGCGGCCCCGGCGATCAGCAACTAGCGGCGCCGGAACCCGTCCTCGACGTCCTGCTGCCGCCGCCGGTTGCGCGCCGTGGCCAGCCCGAACAGCGCGAGCCCGTACACCCCGCCGAGGACGAGCAGGAAGAACCCGCTGCGCGCCACCACCAGCTGGGCGCCGCCGAACCCGAGCTCCGCGGTGGCCACCATCGTCAGCAGGCCCAGCGCCAGCAGGTGGTACAGGGTGACGAGCATGGCGTTCAGGGAGGTCGCGATCGTGCGGTCCCCGTAGACCTCCTCGAGGAAGTCGTGCCCGGCCCGGCGCAGGAGCTGGCCCACCACCACGATCGCGACCACGCCCACGACGAGGGTCGCTATGTAGACGCCCGTGCCGTCCATGGATGACCGCCCTCGCTCGGTGGTGTGCCGCTCCGGCTACCCGTCCGTGAGCACTTTCCTCCCTTATAGCGGCGGAAAGTGCTCACGTAGGTTGCGGAGGGAGGTCCGCGTGTCCCCGTTCCCCGGCTTCGACGTCGTCGACGTGACCGTCGGCGGCACCACGATCCACGGCCGCGTCGGCGGCTCGGGGCCCCCGCTGCTGCTCCTGCACGGCATCCCCGAGACCCACCTGATGTGGCGCCACGTGGCGCCCGCGCTCGCCGCCGACCACACCGTCGTCGCCACGGACCTGCGCGGCTACGGCGGCAGCGGCGTGGGCGCCGGGACCGACCACAGCATGCGCTCGCTCGCCGCCGAGCAGCTCGCCGTCATGCGGGCACTCGGCCACGAGCGCTTCGCCGTCGCCGGCCACGACCGCGGCGCCCGGTGCGCCTACCGCCTCGCGCTCGACCACCCGGAGCACGTCACGGCCCTGGCCGTGCTCGACGTCGTGCCCACCGCGGAGGCCTTCGCCCGCGCCGACCGGGAGTTCGCGCTGGGCTACTGGGTCTGGTCGATGCTGGCCGCGCCGGCGCCCGTGCCCGAGCGCCTCGTGCTCGGCGCGCCCGACGTCCTCGTCGACCACATGCTCGACGCCTGGTCCGACGACCCGGCCGTCTTCCCGCCCTGGCTGCGCGAGCGCTACACGGCGACCTTCCGCGACCCCGAGCGCGTGCACGGGATCTGCGAGCAGTACCGCGCGGCGGCGACCGCGGACGTCGCGCACGACGAGGCCGACCGCGGCGCCCACCGCCTGCGCTGCCCCGTGCACGTGCTGTGGAGCGCGACCGGCGCCGTCGACGCCTGGTACGACCCGCTGGAGGTCTGGCGCGGGTGGGCCGACGACGTGCGCGGCGGGCCGGTCGACGCCGGCCACTTCCTGCCCGAGGAGGCGCCGGGGACGGTCGTCGCCGTCCTGCGTGGGCTGGGGTGAGTCAGGAGTCCCCGTCGTCGTCCCTCGCGTGGCCCCCGGGCACCACCCGGCTCTCGAGCCGCGCCCACGTCGCGCTCCACTCCGCCAGCGGCACGAGCAGGCGCTGGAGCACCTGCAGCTGCTCGTCGAACGCGTGCAGCTGGCTCTGCATCGCCGCGACGGCGTCGCGCTGGGCCTGGATCGCCGTGCGCATCGCGCCGAGCTGCGCCGCGGACATCGCGCCCGGGTGCGTCGCGACCTCGGGCAGGGCCGGCAGCTCACCCAGCGGGTTGGCCGAGCCCGCCGCCCTGACCACGTTCTCCGCCATCCCGCGCAGACCGTTGACGACCGTCCACAGCGGGTTCTGGCCGCCGGCAGGCTCGCTCATGGGTGACGGTCTACCCGATCCCGGCACCGCCGCCCAGGAACGCGCCGAGGATCCGGTCGGCGGCCAGTGCCGGCGTCAGCCCGCCGGAGCGGACCTCCTGCTCGAGCTCCGAGCGCATGCCCTTGACCTGCGGGTGGTCCTGCAGACGTCCGAGCAGGCGGTCACGCACCATCTGCCAGGTCCAGTCGACCTGCTGCTGCGCGCGCTTCTCGGCCAGCCCGTCACCGGAGTCGAGGTGCTGCTGGTGGCGCACCAGCGCCGACCACACGTCGTCGAGCCCCGTGCGCTCGGCCGCGCTGCACGTCAGCACCGGCACCTTCCAGGTCTCCCGCTCTCCGCGCAGCATCGCCAGCGCCTGCTCCAGCTCGCGGGCGGCGCGCTTGGCCTCGCGCGCGTGCGGCCCGTCCGCCTTGTTGACCGCGATGACGTCGGCGATCTCGAGGATGCCCCGCTTGATGCCCTGCAGGGAGTCGCCGGTGCGGGCGAGCGTGAGGAACAGGAACGAGTCGACCATCTGCGCGACGGTCGTCTCGGACTGGCCCACGCCGACCGTCTCGACGATGACGACGTCGTAGCCCGCCGCCTCCATCACGACCATCGTCTCGCGCGTGGCCTTGGCGACCCCGCCGAGCGTGCCGGCCGTCGGCGACGGGCGGATGAACGCGTCGTCGTCGGTGGCGAGCTCGTCCATCCGCGTCTTGTCCCCGAGGATCGAGCCGCCGCTGCGCGTCGAGCTGGGGTCCACGGCGAGGACGGCGACCTTGCTGCCCTGCGCCGTCAGCGACGACCCCAGCGCGCCGATGAACGTCGACTTCCCGACGCCGGGCACGCCGGAGATCCCGATCCGCCGCGCCCCGCCGGCGTGGGGCAGCAGCTCGACCAGCAGCTCCTGGGCGGCCTCGCGGTGGTCGGGGCGCGTCGACTCGACGAGCGTGATCGCCCGCCCGATCCAGAGCCGCGAACCGGACCGGACGCCGTCGACGTACTTCTCCAGATCGGTCACCGGGTCTCCCGTCTCACGCGTCCGCCCGCAGCACCGCCACCGAGTACGCCTCGAGGCGCCGGTCCGCCGTGACCAGCGTCAGCCCCTCGTGTCGCGCCTGCGCCACCAGCATCCGGTCGAACGGGTCGCGGTGGTGGAGGGGGAGGTCAGCGACGGCGAGGGCGTGCTCCGGCCGGACAGGAAGCAGGTCGATGTCCTGCGCGCGCAGCTCCTCCGCTACCTCGGAGACGTCGAGCTGCAGCTTCCCGATTGCTCGCTTCGTGGCGAGTTCCCAGAGCGCGACCACCGAGACCAGGACCTCGTGAGAGCGATCGGAGAGATCAGCGCGCGCGGCCGGGCCGAGTCGGTGCGGCGCCTCCACCGACCACAGCACCGCGTGCGTGTCGAGGAGCAGCCTCATCCGGAGGAGCCGGGCGGCTCGATGGGTTCGGCATGGAACAGCGCCTCGATCTCGTCGTCGCCGTCGTTGATGTCGCCGGAGTAGAAGATCTTTCCCTCGAGTCCACCCAGCCGGCGCGGCTCCTGCTGGCCGCTCCGCTGCGACGGCACCAACCGCGCGACCGGCCGCCCGTTGCGAGCGATGACGATCTCCTCGCCCGCCTCGACGCGCTCGAGCAGCTTCGAGAGCTGCGTCTTCGCCTCGTAGACGTTCACCTGGTCGGCCACGGCACCAGCCTATCTGGTCAGACCTGACCAGATCAGGCCGTTCCGTGCCCCAGCCGCTCGGACAGGGTCCCCAGCAGCTGGGTGGCCGCGTCGGCGATCACCGTGCCCGGGCCGAAGATCGCCGCCGCGCCCTTGGACAGCAGCTCCTCGTGGTCGCCGGGCGGGATGACGCCGCCGGCGACGATGAGGATCTCCTCGGCGCCCGCCTCGGCCAGCTCGTCGCGCAGCGCGGGCACCAGCGACAGGTGCCCGGCGGCCAGCGACGAGACGCCGACGACGTGGACGTCGGACTCGACGGCCTGCCGCGCGACCTCGGCCGGGGTCTGGAACAGCGGGCCGACGTCGACGTCGAAGCCGAGGTCGGCGAACGCGGTGGCGATGACCTTCTGGCCGCGGTCGTGGCCGTCCTGGCCCATCTTGGCGACGAGGATGCGCGGGCGGCGGCCCTCGGCCTCCTCGAAGCGCTGCGCGGCCTGCCGCGCCGCCTCCACCCCGGAGTTGTCGCCCACCTCGTCACGGTAGACGCCGGAGATCGTCCGGACGTCGGAGCGGTGCCGGCCGTAGACCTCCTCCAGCGCGTCGGAGATCTCCCCGACGCTCGCCTTGGCCCGCGCGGCGTCGATGGCGAGCTTGAGCAGGTTGCCGTCGAGGCCGCTCTGCCGCGTGCCCTCGGAGGCGGCGCGGGCGGCGTTCGTCAGGGCCTCGAGCGACGAGCGGACGGCGTCGTCGTCACGGTTCTCCCGCAGCTCGCGCAGCCGCTCCACCTGCTGGCGCAGCACGTCGGCGTTGTCGACCTTGAGGACGTCGACGTCCTCGCCGGAGGTCAGCGGGTACTTGTTGACGCCGATCAGCGGCTGGCGCCCCGAGTCGATCCGCGCCTGGGTGCGGGCCGCGGCCTCCTCGATGCGCATCTTCGGCAGGCCCTCGTCGATGGCCTGGGCCATACCGCCGGTGGACTCGACCTCCTGGATGTGCGCCCAGGCTCGCCCGGCGAGCTCGCGGGTGAGCCGCTCGACGTAGTGCGAGCCGCCCCAGGGGTCGACGGTGCGCGTCGTGCCCGACTCCTGCTGCAGCAGCAGCTGGGTGTTGCGGGCGATGCGCGCGGAGAAGTCGGTGGGCAGCGCCAGCGCCTCGTCGAGGGCGTTGGTGTGCAGCGACTGCGTGTGCCCCTGGGTCGCGGCCATCGCCTCGACGCAGGTGCGAACGACGTTGTTGTAGACGTCCTGGGCGGTCAGCGACCACCCACTGGTCTGGCTGTGCGTCCGCAGGCTCAGGGACTTCGGGTTCTGCGCCCCGAACGCCGACACCAGCTTGGCCCACAGCAGCCGCGCGGCCCGGAGCTTGGCGATCTCCATGAAGTAGTTCATGCCGATGCCCCAGAAGAACGACAGGCGCGGCGCGAACCTGTCGACGTCCAGCCCGGCGTTGCTCCCGGCCCGCAGGTACTCCACCCCGTCGGCCAGCGTGTAGGCCAGCTCCAGGTCGGCGGACGCTCCTGCCTCCTGGATGTGGTAGCCCGAGATGGAGATCGAGTTGAACTTGGGCATCTTTTCGCTGGTGTAGCTGAAGATGTCCGAGATGATCTGCATCGAGGGCTTGGGGGGGTAGATGTAGGTGTTGCGGACCATGAACTCCTTGAGGATGTCGTTCTGGATGGTCCCGGCCAGCTGCTCCGGCGACACCCCCTGCTCCTCGGCGGCGGCGACGTAGAGCGCCATCACCGGCAGCACGGCCCCGTTCATGGTCATCGACACCGACATCCGGTCCAGCGGGATGCCGTCGAAGAGCTGGCGCATGTCGAGGATCGAGTCGATCGACACCCCGGCCATGCCGACGTCGCCCGACACCCGCGGGTTGTCGGAGTCGTAGCCGCGGTGGGTGGGCAGGTCGAACGCGACCGACAGCCCCTTCTGCCCCGCGGCGAGGTTGCGCCGGTAGAACGCGTTGGACTCCGCCGCCGTCGAGAAGCCGGCGTACTGGCGCACGGTCCACGGCTGCGTCACGTACATCGTCGGGTACGGGCCGCGCAGGTAGGGCGTGATGCCCGGGTAGGTGCGCAGGAAGTCGAGGCCCTCGGTGTCCGTCCCGGTGTAGAGGGGCTTGACCCCGATGCCCTCGGGCGTCTCCCAGACGAGGTCCTCGGCGCCCTTGCCGGTGGCCTCCTCGAGCGCGGACTCCCAGTCGCGGGACGGGCCCTCGGGCGTGCCGAGCTCGACGTCGCCGAACTGCGGGATGCTCATCGGACCTCCAGCGCTTCCAGGGTGTCGCGGAGGACGCCCGCGGCGTCGCATCCGGCGTGGAGGGTGCCGTCGACGCCCTCGATGTCCTTCTTCCCGGCCAGCAGGATGCGCGTCGCCCCGGCCTCGCGCAGGGCGGCCGCGACGTCGGCGGCGTGCTCGTCGTAGAGCTTGTCGGACGACGCGATCACCGCCACCGGCGTGCCGGCCTCGCGGAACGCGGTCGCGATCTCCTGCGGGTCGGTGCCGCCGGGGCCGTCGACGGTCCCCACGCCGCCGGCGCCGAGCAGGTTCTGGGTGAACGAGACGCGCGCGGTGTACTGCGCGAGCGCGCCGATCGTGGCGAGGAAGACGGTCGGGCGCTGCCCCGTCGACGCGGCCTCGTCGGCGCGGTCGCGCAGCTCCTCGAAGACCTGCGCGTAGCGCCGGCGGGGCAGCCCGCCCTCGTGGTCGGCGCCGGGCAGCGGCTCGCGGGCGGGCAGCTTCTCCTGCAGGTTCGGGAACTCGCTGACCCCGGTGATCGGGTCCTTCCGCCGCGCGATGCGCGTCGAGCGCTGCTCCCACGTCTCGTCGAGGCGGGCGAGCAGGCTGCCGTCGTCCAGCACGGCCTCGATCCCGCCGTCGCGCTCGGTGCGGGTGAACTCCTCCCACGCCTTCTGCGCGAGCGCGTCGGTGAGCGACTCGACGTACCAGGAGCCGCCGGCCGGGTCGATGACGTGCGCGAGGTGCGACTCCTCGAGCAGCAGCGCCTGGGTGTTGCGCGCGAGCCGGCGGGCGGCCTCGTCAGGACGGCCGAGCTCGGTGTCGAAGGGCAGGACGGTCACCGCCGCGGCGCCGCCGAGCCCCGCACCGACGGCGGCGACGGTGGTCCGCAGCATGTTCACCCAGGGGTCGCGGCGGGTGATCATCGCCGGGCTGGTGACGGCGTGCTGGACCATCGCCCGGGCGTCCTCGGAGGTCCCGGCGACCTCGCCGATGCGGTCCCAGCAGCGGCGGGCGGCGCGGAGCTTGGCGAGCGTTGCGAACTGGTCGGCGGTGGCGGCGAGGCGGAACTCGATCCGGGCGAACGCCTCGTCGGTCCCCAGGCCGGCCTCGGTGAGCAGCCGCAGGGCGTGCACCCCGGCGGCCAGGGCGGCGCCGAGCTCCTGGGCGTCGCTGCCGCCGGCGCGGTGGTACGGGAGACCGTCGGCGACGACGGTGCGCAGCGCGGGGTGGTGCGCCGCGGCGGCCTGCGCGTGCTCGACGAGGCCGTCGCGGTAGGCCTGGTCGAGGGCGGGACCGCCCTGCGTCCGGTCGAGCAGCGGGTCGTAGCCCAGCGAGCCGCCGATGGCGCCGGACCCGGCCTGCTCGGCGAGGCGCAGCAGGGTGGCGGCGGCCTCCGGGGTGTCGCGGCCGGCCTCGAGCGCGACCGGCGCGAGGTCGAGGAAGACGCCCTCGAGCAGGCCCTCGAGCGCCGCGACGGGCGGCCCGCCGGCGTCGCCGAGCACCAGCCACAGCGACGAGACGCCGTTCTCCAGCTCGGCCATGACGACGTCGTGGGCGTCGCCGACGGCTCCATCGGGCGCGAAGGCGTGGCGCTGGCGCACCAGCCAGCCCTCGGCGACCTGCCCCTCCGCCCGCGCCCCGCGCACGAACGGCGACAGGCCCGGCACGCCCGTCGCGACGTCCGGGGCGTCCTCGGCGGCGTAGAGCCCGGCGATGGTGATGCCGTCGTCGGTGACGGTCGCCAGCGCGGCCTCGGCCTCCTCCGGGGACACCTCCTTGCCGGACTTCGCCAGCACCCCGGCCACCAGCTCGCGCCACTGCTCGCGGGTCGGGGTGTCGAACTCCGCGGCGAGGGTCAGCTCGTCGGGGCTCTCGTCCAGATCCGTGGTGCCCGATGCCATGGGCCGGATCGTAGGACCGTCGGGCCCGGCCGGTTTCGCTCCGTGCGACAGGCCACCACCGTGAGCGAGCGGAATCGTTCGAGAAGCCACCCCGTGTCGCAGCGAACGGGCTGTTCGCTGCTTCTACGCGCGCGAAGTCCCCGGTCGCGTGCCGCGCATGTGGACGCGCTCCCCCTGGCGACCGAAGAGCGCGAGGACCTCGACCGGCCCGTCGCCGGTGCTGCCCAGCCAGTGGGGACGGCGGGTGTCGATCTCGGTGGCCTCGCCGGAGCGGAGCACGAGGTCGTCGTCGCCGTTGATCACCCGCAGGCGCCCGGCCAGGACGTACACCCACTCCCAGCCCTGGTGGGTGGGGAGCTCGGCGGGCGGGGTGCGGCGGGCCGGGGAGAAGACGAACTTGTACGCCGCGGGCTGGCCGGGGCTGCGCGAGAGCCGGTACATCACCGTGTCCTCGGAGCGCGACGCCGGCTCGTCGCGCGCCGGGGCGGCCTCGCGCAGGCCGACGAGCTCGTCGAGACCCGTGCCGTACACCGTGGCCAGCGGCAGCAGCAGCTCGAGCGTGGCGCGGCGGCTGCCGTGCTCGAGCCGCGAGAGCGTGCTCACCGAGATGCCGGTGGACGCGCTGAGCTCCGCCAGGCCGAGGCCGGCCTGCCGGCGCCGGGCGGCCAGCCGGGGTCCGAGATCGTCGAGCACGTCCTCCACGTTTGCCACTATGGCAAGAATCCTCGCCGTCCGCCCCGCGCCGGAGCACTGTCGGGGCCATGGAGACACCACTCGACGTCCTGGTCATCGGGGGCGGCGCGGCCGGGCTGGCCGCCGCGCTGACCCTCGCCCGTTCCCGCCGCGACGTGCTCGTGGTCGACGCCGGCGAGCCCCGCAACGCCCCGGCCGCCGCCATGCACGCCTACCTGGGCCACGACGGCCTGCCGCCCGCCGAGCTGCTGCGCCGCAGCCGCGCCGAGGTCGAGTCCTACGGCGGGCGCGTCCGCCCCGGCACGGCCGTCGCCGCCCGCCGCGAGGGCGAGCTGTTCGCCGTCGACACCGGCGACGGCGCCACGCTGCGGGCCCGCCGTCTCGTCGTGGCGACCGGGCTGGTCGACGAGCTCCCCGACGTCCCCGGCGTGCGCGAGCGCTGGGGCCGCGACGTGGTCCACTGTCCGTTCTGCCACGGCTGGGAGGTCCGCGACGAGCCGGTCGCCGTGCTCGGCACCGGACCGATGAGCGTGCACCAGGTGCTGCTGTTCTCCGCGCTCACCGACGACCTCGTCTACCTGCGCCACCACGCGCCGGAGCCGAGCGCCGAGGAGGCCGAGCAGCTCGCGGCGCTCGGCGTCGAGGTGGTCGACGGGGAGGTCGCCGGCCTGGAGGTCACCGACGACCGGCTCACCGGGGTGCGCCTGGCCGACGGCCGCGTCGTCGCGCGCAGCACCGTCGTGGTCGGCCCGCGCTTCGTCGCCCGCAGCGCCGTGCTCGACGACCTCGGCGTCACCGTCGCCGACCACCCGATGGGCCGCGTCGTCCCGTCGGCGCCCGACGGGCAGACCGACGTCCCGGGGGTGTGGGTGGCCGGCAACGTCACCGACCTGTCGGCCCAGGTGATCGCCGCGGCCGCCGGTGGCAACCTCGCCGGCGCCCGCGTCCACGCCGACCTCGTCACCGAGGACACCGCCCGGGCCGTCGCCCGCCACCGAGAGGAAGCCGCATGAGCGTCCGCGACCAGTTCACCGCCGCCTTCTGGGACGAGCGCTACGGCTCGTCGGAGCGGATCTGGAGCGGCGAGCCCAACGCCGTGCTCGTCGCGGAGGTCGCCGACCTCGCGCCGGGCACCGCGCTGGACGTCGGCAGCGGCGAGGGCGGCGACGCCGTGTGGCTCGCGGCCCGCGGCTGGCGGGTGACGGCGATCGACGTCTCGCGGGTCGCGCTGGAGCGGGTGGCGGCACGGGCCGAGGCCGAGGGCGTCGCCGACCGGGTGACGACGGCGGTGGTCGACCTCTACG
The DNA here is from genome assembly GCF_039542135.1 of Actinomycetospora chlora. NCBI lineage: Bacteria > Bacillati > Actinomycetota > Actinomycetes > Pseudonocardiales > Pseudonocardiaceae > Actinomycetospora > Actinomycetospora chlora. Next base: position 131,934 of record NZ_BAABHO010000004.1, on the reverse strand, counting down.
CCGACACCGTGCCGGGCACCCACGACCTCGTCACCGCGCACTTCATGCAGCTCCCGGGCGCCGACCGGCCGGCGATCTTCCGCGGGCTCGCGGCCGCCGTCGCCCCGGGCGGCACGCTGCTGCTCGTCGGGCACGACCCGGAGGGGATGCCGCCCGAGGCCCACGAGCACCACCCGCCGGACATGTTCGCCACCGCTGGCGAACTCGTCACCGAGCTGGGCGACGCCCTGGACGGCTGGACGGTCGAGGTCGCCGAGCGCCGCGGCCGCGACGCCGTCCAGCCCGACGGCCGCCCCCGCTTCCTCTACGACGCCGTCCTGCGCACCCGCCGCCCCACGTGAGCAGTTGCGGCCCCGATAGGGGCCGCAACTGCTCACATCAGAGGCGGGCCTTCTGGACCTTGCCCATGGCGTTGCGGGGGAGCTCGTCGACGACGCGGACCTCGCGGGGGCGCTTGTGGGCGGACAGGCGGTCGGCGACGAAGGCGATCACCTCGTCCGGGTCGACGGGCCCGCCGGCGACCACGACGTGGGCGACGATCCGCTGGCCGAGGTCGTCGTCGGGCTCCCCGACCACCGCCGCCTCGGTGATCGCCTCGTGCTCGAGCAGCGCGGTCTCGATCTCGCCCGCGCCGACCCGGTAGCCGCCGGTCTTGATGAGGTCGACGCTGCGGCGCCCGACGATCCGGTGGTAGCCGCCGGCGTCGATCACCGCGGCGTCGCCGGTGCGGAACCAGCCGTCGTCGGTCCACGTCGCGGCGGTCGCCTCGGGCCGCCCGAGGTAGCCGTCGAAGAGCCCCGCCCCGCGGACCTGCAGCTCGCCGATGGTCTCGCCGTCGTGCGGGAGCAGCGCGCCCTCGTCTTCGTCGTCGGTGGAGGCCAGGCGCGTCTCGAACCCGGCGACCGGCACGCCGACCCAGCCCGGGCGGCGCTCGCCGTCGGCCCGGACCGAGCACGTGATCATCGTTTCGCTCATCCCGTAGCGCTCGACCGGGGCCTGGCCGGTGAGCTCGCGCAGCTGCTCGAACACCGGCACCGGCAGCGGTGCGCTGCCCGAGACGAGCAGGCGGGCCGAGCGCAGCACGGCGGCGGCGTCGGGATCGGCGGCGATGCGCGACCACACCGTGGGCACGCCGAACAGCAGGGTCGCGCCGTGGTCGCGGACGGCGGCCGCATAGGCCGCGGGCTTCGGGCGCCCGAGGTGCACCAGCGGCGAGCCGATCCGCAGCGCGCCGAACACCCCGAGCACGAGGCCGTGCACGTGGAACAGCGGCAGGCCGTGGGCGAGGGTGTCCGCCGGCGTCCAGTCCCAGGCGTCGGCCAGTCCGTCGAGCCCCGCGCCCATGGCGGCCTTCGACAGGAGCACGCCCTTCGGCGGCCCGGTGGTGCCCGATGTGTAGAGCACGAGCGCCGGGCCGTCGTGGGGGGCCTCGCGGGCCGGGTCGCCGCTGCGGCGGGTGAGGTCGACCTTGCGCACCGGCAGGGTCACCTCCGGCGGGCGCTCGCCGATCCAGAGGGTGGCGCCGGAGTCCGACAGGACGTGGGCGCGCTCGCCGGGGCCGGTGTCCGGCGGCACGGGGACGACGGGCACGCCGGCGAGCAGGCCGCCGACCATCGCGACCACGGTCTGCGCGGTCGGCTCGGCGAGCACCGCGACCGGCCCCTCGGCGGGACGCTCGCCGATCTGGTCGGCCACGACGGCCGCGGCGCCGAGCAGCTCCGGGCCCGACATCGCGGTGTCGCCGACCCGGATCGCCTCGGGATCGTCGAGGGCCCCCTCCAGCAGCGCAGCGAGCAGCGTCATGGCGCCCATCATGGGTGCGCCGGTGCCGGACCGCGCAGCTACCCCGGGGTCGGGCCCTGCGCCAGGAGCCCGTCCACGATGACCCGGAGCTTCCAGGCGTCGCGCTCGTCGCCGCCGCCGGCGGTCAGCAGGGGACGCAGGGCGACGATCGTCGGGAACTCGGCGGCGTCCAGCCCGGCGTAGACGCCGTCGATGCGCGCGACGAAGTCGGCGCCCATGGCCTCGACCGTCGCCTTCTCCGGGTCGGCGATCGCGCGCTGCGCGCGGTGCCAGGCCGCCTGCTCCAGGGCCACCGCCGAGACGTACTGGCCGAGGAAGTCCACCGCCCAGGCGCAGGCGGCGTCCGGGATGCCGCCCTCGCGCAGCAGCCGCAGGAGCTCCTCGTGGATGCGCAGCGCGTGCGGCCCGAGCGGGACGTCGGCGACGGCCGCCTGGGCGATGTCGTTGTGCCGCGCGAGTTCTGCGACGGTGCGGGCGACGAGCGTCTCGAGACGCTCCCGCCAGCCGCCGGCGACGGGCAGCTCCACCTCGGCGAGCGCGAGGTCCTGGGCGGCCTCCATGAGCTCGCGCCGGTCGGCGACGTAGACGTAGAGCGACGCCGGGCCGGTGTCCAGCGCCGCCGCCACCCGGCGCATGCTCGCCGCCTCGAAGCCCACCTCGTCGACGACGGCGAGCGCCGCCGCCACGACGGCCTCGCGGCTCAGCGCGGACTTCGCGGGGCGGGTGCGGGGGCTGGCGGCCACGACGAGCACCGTAGTTGACGAATGCTGTTCGCGGCGTACGGTGTTCGTCGCGAACGTCGTTCGTCAACGGAGGTACCCGCATGATCCTCGTGACCGGGGCCCGCGGCCGTGTCGGCCGCGCCGTCCTCGACGCCCTGCTCGCCGCGGGCGTCCCCGCGGGCGACCTGCGCGCGACCGGCCGCGACCCGGCCCTGCTCGACCTGCCCGACGGTGTCGCCGGCGTCGCGCTCGACCTCGCCGACCCCGCGTCGGTCGCCGCCGCCTGCGAGGGCGTCGACCAGGCGTTCCTCTACCCCCGCGGCGGGCCGGAGGTCGCCGACGCCGCCGTCGCGGCGGGCGTCGGGCACGCCGTGCTGCTCTCCTCGCTCTCGGTCCTCGACGACGACCCGGACGACCACATCGGCGCGATGCACCGCGCCGCCGAGCAGCACCTGGTCGACGCCGACCTGACGGTGACGCTGCTCCGTCCCGGCGCCTTCGCCACCAACACGCTGGACTGGGCCGACGGCGTCCGCGCCGGCACCGTCGAGCTGCCCTACCCGGACAGCCACGTCACCCCCATCCACGAGGACGACATCGCCGACGTCGCCGTCGACGCCCTCACCGGCGGGCCCACGCGCGGCACCGCGCCGAGCCTCACCGGGCCGGCGTCGCTGTCCTTCCGCGAGCAGGTGGCCGTCCTGGCGGCGGAGGCCGGGCGGCCGGTCGACGTGGTCGCGCTCTCGGCGCAGCAGTACCGCGACCGGATGGGCCGCGCGCCCGCCTGGGTGGCGGACACCCTGCTGCGGCTGTGGGCCGCCACCGACGGCGTGCCGCAGCCGGTGGCGGACGTCGAGCGGCTGCTCGGGAAGCCCGGCCGGACCTTCGCGCAGTGGGCGCACGACCACCGCGACTCCTTCGCCTGAGCCTTCGCCCGAGCCCTCCCGGCGCCTACGGTGCCGGGGTGAGCATCGACGTCCGGACCCCCGCCGAGCGGGACGCGATCCTGGCCGACCCGGGCTTCGGGCGGCACGTCACCGACCACATGGTCGTGGCCGACTGGTCCTCGACGGGCGGCTGGACCGTCCCGCGGGTGACGCCGTACGGGCCGCTGACGCTGCAGCCGTCGGCGGCCGTGCTGCACTACTCGCAGGAGATCTTCGAGGGGCTCAAGGCCTACCGGCACGCGGACGGCGGGATCCACCTCTTCCGCCCCGAGCGCAACGCCCGCCGCTTCGCCGCCTCGGCGCGGATGCTCGCGCTGCCCGAGCTCGCCGAGCAGGACTTCCTCGACGCCGTCGCCGCGCTCCTGCGCGCCGACCACGCCTGGGTGCCCGACGGCACCGGCGAGCGCAGCCTCTACCTGCGGCCCTTCACGGTCGCGACCGAGCCGTTCCTCGGGGTGCGCGCGGCGGCCGAGGCGACGTTCGCGGTGATCGGCGGGCCGGCCGGGGCCTACTTCCCCGGCGGCGTGACCGGCATCGGCCTGTGGGTCAGCACCGAGCACAGCCGGGCCGCGCCCGGCGGCACCGGCGCCGCGAAGTGCGGCGGCAACTACGCCGCCGGCCTGGCCGCCCAGGCGGAGGCGAAGGCCCGGGGCTGCGACCAGGTGCTCTTCCTGGACGCGACGGAGCACCGCTGGCTGGAGGAGGCGGGGACGATGAACGTCGTCGTCGTCACCGCCGACGGCACGCTCGCGACACCGCCGCTCGGGACGATCCTCGACGGCGTGACCCGCCACAGCGTCCTCACGCTGGCGCCCGAGCACGGCCTCGTGCCGGTGGAGCGCCCGATCGCGATCGACGAGGTGCTGCGCGGGTGCGCGGACGGGTCGGTGACCGAGGTGTTCGCCGTCGGCACCGCGGCCGTCGTCACGCCGGTGACGAGCCTCGTCCACGCCGGGGTGACCACCACCGTCGGCGACGGTGCGCCCGGCCCGCACGCCCTCGCGATCCGGGAGCACCTCACCGACATCCAGTACGGGCGCGCGGCCGATGTCCACGGCTGGATGCGCCGGGTGGTCTGAGACGCGCTCGCTCGGCACTGTCGGGGGTGCCGGGCAGGATGGACGGCGTCGCGCTTCCCCCGCGGCGACCGCACCGGTCCTGCCCGAGGGAGCCCGCCGTGTCCACCCACGCCGACCACCGCCGCGCCCGCGCGCGGCTCGACGCCGAGACCATCGACCGCGCGGCCGCCGTGCTGCGCCGGCGGGTGGCGCTCGGCCGCTACGCCGGCCTCGCCGGCGACTACGCCGGGTTCGAGGTGTGCGCGCTGCTCGAGGCCGTCGCGCACGCCTCGGCGGAGGACCCGCGCTCGTCGCGGATCCGTGACGCGGCGCTGCGCGCCGCGATCGCGGTGCTCGCCGACGAGCCCGGCTCCTCACGGTCCGCGCCGTGAGCACGGTGAGCGCGCCGCTCGCGGTGGCCGTCGGTGACCACGGCGAGGGCGACGCCGGCGACGAGCGCCACCTCGCCCAGCAGGGCCAGGGGGCCGGGCACCGCGCCGGCGAGCAGCGCCGCGAACACGAAGCCCCACGCCGTCTCCAGCGCCATCAGCTGGCTGACCAGCACCGGCGAGAGGCGGGCGGCCGCGGCGTGCCAGAGGCGCACGGCGAGCCACGACGACACCAGCCCGAGGAAGAGCACCACGAGCAGGGCGCGCACCGGCTGGGCGGGCACGCCCTGGGTCGCGACCAGCCAGACGCCCACGGGCAGGGCCAGCACGCCCGCGGCCAGGCCCTGGGCGCCGGCGAGCACCGGGCCGAGGTCGGGGCGGTCGCGCAGCAGGCGGTGCGAGTCGAGGCCGTACCAGCTCCACGACACCACCGCGACCAGCGCGAGCAGGGTGCCGACCACCGCCGACCAGCCACCCGGGCCCGGCGTGGGCGTGGTGTGCACGAGCACCTGCCCGACGGCCACCAGCGCCAGCGCCGGCGCGAGCGCCGCCAGGCCCGCCCGCCCCCGGCCGCGGGCGGAGACCACGGCCATCACCACCGGCACGATGCCGATCGTGGCGACGGCGATGGTCGGGCCGGCCAGGCGCACGGCGAGGGCGACGAGCCCGTAGTAGACGAGCGAGCCGGTCAGGGCGTGGGCGACGACGCGGCCCCACGGCACGTCGGCGCGCAGCACGCGCCGCACCTGGGGCAGCGAGACGGCGCCGAACGCCACGAACCGGCCCATCGCGAGCAGCAGGGCGGGCGCGAGCGGCGCCAGCTCGGGCGCCACGAAGACCGCTCCCCACCCCGCCCCGGCGAGCACCATCGCCGCCAGGGCCGTCCGCCTCGTCATGCCTCCCGTCATGACTCCACGATGCGCCCGCGAGGGTGGGTGATGCCGGGCGATCTCGGACGCTCACGCCGTAGAGGGCGCACGATGGCGTCGTGACCGCCCCACATCGTGCACGATCCGCCCAGCCCGATCTCGACCGCCTGGATCGGCGCATCCTCGATCACCTCGCCGACCACGGGCGCTCGAGCCTCGCCGACCTCGCCGAGGCGGTGTCGATCTCCCCCTCGTCCGCGCAGCGGCGGCTGCGGCGTCTCGAGGGCGAGCAGGTGGTGCGCGGCTACCGCGCCGTCCTCGACCCCGACGCCGTCGACCGCGGCCTCGTCGTGCACCTGTCGGTGACGCTCGTCGACCACACCGCCAACACGGTCGGGCGGTTCGAGCGGCACATCGTCGACCTCGACGGGCTGATCAGCTGCCACCACGTCACGGGCGACGTCGACTACCTCCTGCGCGTCGACGTCGCCGACGTCGAGGCCCTCGACGTCCTGCTGCGCCGCACGCTGGCCCGCGTGCCCGGCGTCGCGCGGTTCACGACGATGGTCGCGACCTCGGCCCTGGTGGACCGCTTCACGCGGGTGTGAGCGTCAGCCGGCCGTGAGCCGGTCGACCTCGGCGAGCAGGTCCGACACCTGCTTGACGACGCTGAATCCGTCGTGGGCGTAGCGCGCGGCCTCGGGTCCCTTGGCCTGCTTCCAGCCCTCGTCGAGGGCGGTGGTCACGGCGGCGGCCAGCGAGTCGGCGAGCGCCCGCCGGTTGTCGGTCTCGGGCACGAGCGTCCCGACGGCGTCGACGACGAAGTCGCGCGGCCCGCCGGAGTCGGCGCCGATCACGGGCGTCCCGCACGCCATGCACTCGAGGAACACCAGGCCGAACGGCTCGCGGTACGACGGGAAGACCCCGACGTCGGCGCACGCGAACAGCGTCGCCAGCTCGGGCTGCTGGCGGGGCCCGACGAGGTAGGTGCGCTCGAGGCCCAGCTCGGCGACGAGGTCGTGCATCTTCTGCTGCTGCTCGACGGGCCCCGACCCCGCGACGACGGTCAGCACCCGGCGCCCGTCGCGCTCGTAGGACGCGGCCGCGGTGAGCAGCGCGTCGAGCCGCTTCCAGTCGGCGAACTTGCCGACGAACGCGACGACGGCGTCGAACCCGCCCTCGGGCGCGACCGGCTGCGGGTCACCCCCGGGCGGCGGCAGCGTCGTGAAGCCGGCCAGGACGCTCGCCCGGTCGTCGTAGAGCTCGGGCGCGGGGTGGAAGAACTGCTGGTTGTAGCCGTTGTGCGAGAGCACGATCCGGTCGCGCGGGAACTCGGGGAAGATCGCCGAGAACGCCTCGATCTGCTCCGAGGAGATCGAGGCGACGACGTCGACGCCGTGGTCCGGGTCGGCGTAGTCGAAGATGTTCTCCTGCTGCATCCAGGGCAGGAAGCGCCACGGGAACTCCTCGGGGTCCTCGCCGCGCTGCTCGTGGACGTACATCTTGAGCTCGGTGCCGTGGGCGAAGCAGACGACCGGGACCCGCGCCCGCCCGTCGGCCACCCGAGCGCGGTTCACGTCGCGCAGCACCACCGGGTTCATGAACGCGTGGTGGGCGATGAACAGCGAGAACTCCTCGCCGGTGGCGGCCTCGACGTCGACGATGAACGCCGTGACCTCGGCGACGAGGCGGGCCCGGTAGGCGTCCACCTCGTCGGGGCCCATCGCGTGCCACCGGTAGCTCGACACCGGCGAGACCGACTCGCAGATCGGGATGTCGTGGTCGAGCGCGAACACCCGGACGTCGTCCTCGCCGGGCCGGGTCCGCTGCACCCGCGACGGGTACATCGAGTAGGCGCGCACCCCGTCGAGCTCGTCGTAGGCGCGGTGGTGCGCCTCGTGGAGGATCCCGGAGCCCGGGGCGAACTCCCCGTCGCGCTGCCAGTTGTTGGTGCCCAGCTGGAAGATCAGCCGGTCGCCCATGCGCCTACCCCCGGGTGTGGAGATCGTCTCGGGCGAGAGCCTAGGGCGCCGTCAGATCGCCCCCAGGGCCAGGCCCCGGTAGTTCTCGGCCAGCGCCCGGCGGGCGGGCTCGGAGACCTCGATGTGGTGCAGGTGGGCCAGGGCGAGCTGCTCGTCGAACGGGTCGCCGTCGGGGTCGACGTGCAGCATCGTCGTCATCGTCCAGGAGAAGTGCGACGCCCTCCAGACGCGGCGCAGCGCGGTGTCGGAGTAGGCGTCGATCAGCGTCTCGTCCTTGGTGGCGAACCACTCGGCCAGCGCCTCGGCCAGCACGCGGACGTCGGCGACGGCCAGGTTGAGGCCCTTCGCGCCGGTGGGCGGCACGATGTGCGCCGCGTCGCCCGCGAGGAAGAGCCGCCCGTGGCGCATCGGCTCGCTGACCACGCTGCGCATGGGCGTCACGGACTTGTCGGTGATCGGCCCGCGCTCGAGGGTGAAGCTGCCGTCGTCGAGCGCGAAGCGCGCGGCGAGCTCGTCCCAGATGGCCTCGTCGTCCCAGTCGGCGGCGTCGGTGCCGTTGGGCACCTGGATGTAGGCGCGGGTGACGCTCGGCGAGCGCATCGAGGCCAGCGCGAACCCGGTGCGCCCGCGCGCGTAGATCAGCTCGTGCGACGACGGCGCGACGTCGGCGAGGATCCCGAGCCACGAGTACGGGTAGACGCGCTCGAAGCGGCGCCCGAGGCGGTCGGGGATCGCGCGGCGGGCCGGCCCGTACGAGCCGTCCGCGCCCACGACGACGTCGGCGCGCACCACGTGCTCGGCGCCCTCGTGGCGGTAGCGGACGAGCGGGGTGTCGGTCTCGACGTCCTCGACCGCGGTCACCTCGGCCTCGAACAGCAGCGGCTCCCCCTGCTCCAGGCGCAGCGCGATGAGGTCCTTCGTGACCTCGGTCTGCGCCCAGATCATGACGTGGTGGCCGGTGAGCTCCTGCATGTCGACGCGGACGCTGCGCCCGGAGAACCGCAGCTCGAACCCGTCGTGCGGCAGGCCCTGTTCGTCCATCCGCGCGGCCGCGCCGACCTCGCGCAGCGCCTCGACGGTGCCGTGCTCGAGGATGCCGGCCCGCTGGCGGGTCTCGACGCGCTCCCGCGGTCGCGACTCGAGCACCACCGATTCGACGCCGCGCAGCCGCAGCAGGTGGGACAACATCAGGCCCGCGGGCCCGGCGCCGATGATCGCGACCTGGGTGCGGTCGGGGACGGGGCTCGTCACGGCGACTCCGGGGTCTCGATCGTCTCGGCCGGCGGCTGGGCGAGGCCGTGGGCGGACAGGTCGAGGAACACCGTCTCCCCGGGGCCCTGCATGCGCACGTCGAAGCGGTAGCCCGGGCCGGTCGGGCCGCCGTCGGGCACGGCCATCAGCGTGGCCCGGCGCTCCTCGTCGAGGGCCGCGAGCAGCGGGTCGGCGGCGTTGGCGTCGACGTGGTTCGGGAAGTAGACGCGCGTGAACAGGTGGTGCAGCAGACCGCGGGCGAACACCGTCACCGCCAGGTGCGGGGCGTGCGGCGAGTCCGACGGGGCGGCCGGGCGCAGGGTGCGCAGCGTGTAGTCGCCGGCCCGGTCGGTGGCGACGCGGGCGAAGCCGGTGAAGCTCCGGCCGTCGCGGTGCAGCGAGCCCGGGCGGGTGGGCAGACGGCCGTCGGGGCCGGCCTGCCAGAACTCCAGCAGCGCGTCGGGCACCGCGGCGCCCGCGCCGTCGCGGACCGTGCCGTGCAGCGTGATCGCGCCGGGCGTGCCGGCGGGGACGACGTCGCCGCCGCCGTCGAAGGGCAGCCCGAAGGCGAAGAACGGCCCGACCGTCTGGGAGGGGGTGAGGTCGAGCATCAGTCGCGGTCCTCCGGGGTGGCGTGGCTGCCGTCGAGCACGATGTCCCAGGTGTAGCCCAGCGCCCACTCGGGGCGGGTGACGTCGTGGTCGTACGCGGCGACCAGCCGCTGCTGGGCCTTCTCGTCGGTGACCGACTGGAAGATCGGGTCGTAGCCGAACAGCGGGTCGCCCGGGAAGTACATCTGCGTCACCAGCCGCTGGGTGAACGCCGTCCCGAACAGCGAGAAGTGGATGTGCGCGGGGCGCCAGGCGTTGCTGTGGTTGCGCCACGGGTAGGCACCGGGCTTGATCGTGACGAAGCGGTAGCGGCCCTCGTCGTCGGTGATCGCGCGCCCGCCACCGGTGAAGTTCGGGTCGAGCGGGGCGGGGTGCTGATCGCCCTCGTGGCGGTAGCGGCCCGCGGCGTTGGCCTGCCAGATCTCGACGAGCTGGTTCCGCACCGGGCGGCCGTCGCCGTCGAGCACCCGGCCGGTGACGATGATCCGCTCGCCGAGCGGCTCGCCGGTGTGGTGGCGCGTCAGGTCGGCGTCGAGCGGGGCCACGTCGGCCGGGCCGAACACCGGCGCGGCCAGCTCGGTGAGGCTCGGCGGCGACACGACCAGCGGGCGCTGCGGGGCCCGCAGGGCGGTGCTGCGGTAGGGCGCGTAGGCGCGGTCGGGGTGGCCGTCGGGACGCGGCGGCGCGGCGGCGGCCGCGGCGATCTCCGCGGAGACCTCACGCTGCGTCGCGGGCTCCTGGGGTGCACTCACGGTGACAGGGTGCCTCGCCGGCCGGCCGTGCCAGAATCGAGCTTCCGGCCACCGGAAGGAGCCCAGGGTGAGCCCATCGCGCGACGGCGAGCGTGGCCCGTCGGTCACCGGCCGCGTGCTCGGCATCCTGTCCGCCTTCGGGCCGGGCGCCGAGGCGCTGTCGCTCTCGGGCATCGCCCGGGCCGCCGGGCTGCCGCTGTCCACCGCCCACCGGCTGGTCGGCGAGCTCGCCGCCTGGGGTGCGCTCGAGCGCGGCGAGGACGGGCGCTACCGCGTCGGGCTGCGGCTCTGGGAGGTCGGCGCGCTCGCACCGCGCAGCCTGGGCCTGCGGGAACGCGCGATGCCCTACCTCGAGGACCTCTACGAGGCGACGCGGCAGAACGTGCAGCTCGCCGTGCGCGACGGGCACGAGGTGGTCTACGTCGAGCGGCTGGCGCACCCCGAGGCCGTCCGCGTCTTCACCCGCGTCGGCGGGCGGATGCCGCTGCACGCCACCGCCGTCGGCCAGGTCCTGCTGGCCTTCGCCCCCGCCGCGGTGCAGGAGGAGGTGCTGGCGGGCCCGCTGGCGCCGCTCACCCCGCGCACGATCACCGACCCCCACGAGCTGCGCCGCACGCTGGCTGCCGTGCGCCGCGAGGGGGTCGCCGTGTGCGACGGGATGGTCGACCTGCTCTCGCTGTCGGTGGCCGCGCCCGTGCGCGGCGAGGACGAGCGGGTGGTGGCGTCGCTGTCGGTGGTCGTGCCCAGCGCGGGCGCCGAACCCCGCACGATCGTCCCGGCCGTCCGCGCCGCCGCCCGGGGCATCTCCCGCGCGCTGGGGTCACCGGCGGCACGCCGCCGCCCGGCCGGCGTCGTCACCCCGTTGCCGTCCGCCGCCGAGGCGTCGGGGGCCTCGGGAGCCGCCGGCGCGTGACCCGCCCGGCACGAGGGAGTCCCTCGCGGCGTCCCGCGGAGCGAAGGCGTCCCTCGCTCCCCGGCGGTAACCCGTCGCACCCGGCGTCGTTGGGCCGTCCGGGTGCCGCCGATCGACCCGACGGTCGTGGACCCTCGGCGAGAGGGTCGCGATGCGGCGGCACGTGCGGTGGGGTCTCGTGGTCGCGGTGGTGCTGGCGCTGGCCGGGCTCACCGGTCTCGGGGTCCCGGCGCTCGCGGACCCCGGACCGCAGCTCCCGCTGCCGGTCCCCCAGCCGCACCGCGACTACGCGCCGCTGGACCGTCCGGGCCCGGCGCTGCAGGTCACCGACGCCGCACTCGCCGCGGCGCTGGACTGCACCGCCGACGTCGACGACGCCTCGCGCCCGCCCGTGCTGCTCATCCCCGGCACCACGCTGACGGCCGAGGAGAACTTCTCCTGGAACGATGAGCGGGCGTTCCGGTCATCCGGTCGCCCGTACTGCGCCCTGACGCTGCCGAACCACGCCATGAGCGACATCCAGGTCTCGGCCGAGTACGTCGTCGCGGCGATCCGGGCGGTGCACGAGCGCAGCGGGCAGCGCGTGGCGATCGTCGGGTTCAGCCAGGGCGGCATGATCGGGCGCTGGGCGCTGCGCTTCTGGCCGGACACCCGCACGCAGGTGGGCGAGGTCGTCGGTATCGACCCGTCCAACCACGGCACCCTCGACGCCTACCCGGTCTGCGCCGCCGCCGGCTGCGCGCCCGCGTTCTGGCAGCAGCAGACGCTCTCGGCGTTCACCACCGCGCTGAACTCCGGCACCGAGACGTTCGCGGGCATCGACTACACCCAGATGTGGACGCCGACCGACGAGGTCGTCGTCCCCAACCTCGGCCCGCGGCCGAGCTCGCAGCTGACCACGGGCGCCGGCCGCCGGGCCAACATCTCGACGTTCGACGTCTGCCCCGGCCACCTCGCGGACCACCTGTCGATGGGGTCGTTCGACGCGCTGGCCCACGCGCTGGTCGTCGACGCGCTCGACCACGACGGGCCGGCGCGGGCGTCGCGGATCGACCGGGCCGTCTGCCTGGCGCCGCTGCAGCCCGGCGTCGACCCGGCGACCTTCCCGGCCCGCCTCGCGACCTACACCGCGGGCATCGCGTCGCAGGTCGCGCTCTACCCGCACGTGCTCGCCGAGCCGCCGCTGAAGCCGTACGTGCTGGGTGGCTCCGCCAGGTGAGCAGAAATCAGTGCTCCGGCACTGATCTCTGCTCACCTGCGCGCAGCGCACCTGGTTTGGCGAGGTGCCGCGTTCGGCGACACCGGGGGGACCACCACACCCACGGAGGCCCCCGTGCGCCCGTTCGACGACATCGACCGCCTCGCCGACGCCGAGGTGCTGGACAAGGTCGCCGCCCCGCTGCGCGACGCCGTCCACAAGGTCCTCACGCGCCAGGACGTCAAGGACGCGCTGCACGGCGTCTGGATGGGCCACCCGCTGCACCCGGTGCTCGCCCAGCTCACGATCGGCAGCTTCGCCTCCGCCGGCATCCTCGACGTCTCGCCCCGCACCCGCCGCCCCGCCACCGCGCTGATCCTCGTCGGCCTGGTCTCGGCGGTGCCCACCGCCGCCGCGGGCTGGGCCGACTACGCCGACGGGCACGAGGAGCAGCAGCGCGTCGGGGTCGTCCACGCGGCCGCCAACGGCGCGATGCTCGCCGGCTACGCGGCGTCCCTCGCCGCGCGGGCCCGGGGCCGCGGCTTCCGTGGCGCGCTGTGGGGCTGGGCCGCCCTGGCCGTCGGCACCGTCGGCGCCTCGCTGGGCGGCCACATGGCCTACCACCAGGCCATGGGCGCCAACCACGCCGAGGGCTACCCCCACATCGGCCCCGGCGACTGGACCGACGTCGGCCCGGTCACCGACCTCCCCGAGGGGGAGCCGGCACGCCGGATCGTCGGCGACGTCGGCGTGCTCGTCGTCAAGCGCGGCGAGCAGGTGCACGCCCTGGCCGACCGCTGCGCCCACGCCTCGGCGCCGCTGCACGAGGGCGACCTCGTCGACGGTGACGGCCGGGGCGAGTGCGTCGTGTGTCCCTGGCACGGCAGCGTCTTCCGGCTCGACACGGGCTCGGTGGTCCACGGACCGGCCACCGCGCCGCAGCCCACCTTCCGCACCCGGGTGCGGGACGGGCGTCTCGAGCTCGCGGTCACCGGCCACGCCGGCGTCCCCGCGAGCTGAACCTCGTCGCCGGTAGGGCGTCCGGGTGAGCGGACGACGGCCGTCGGGCGAACCCCGTCCGGCGGCCGCGCGGACGTCTCCGGCCCCGAGCGCGACCGAACACGCGCCGTGTCAGTGTGGTCACGACGGCAGCACGCCGCCTGGTCGACGAGCCCGTCGGCCGGGACCGCCCGCCCCTCGGGAGCTCCCCCGCCATGACGTCCGGTCCGGCCTCTGCGCCTGCCGACCTGCCCGCCGACCCGCCCGCGGACTCCCCCCGCTCCGACCTCAGCGACCACGAGCGCCACATCGCCCCGCACGTGATGGTCTACGTGTTCGCGTTCGTGCCCTTCCTCGCCCTCGTCGCAGCCGTGCCGCTGGCGTGGGGCTGGGGGCTGACGTGGGTCGACGTCGGGCTGACGGCCGGGTTCTACGTGCTGACGATGCTCGGCGTCACCGTCGGCTTCCACCGCTACTTCACCCACGGCGCGTTCCGTGCGAGGCGGGCGCTGCGGATCGCGCTCGGGGTCGCCGGGAGCATGGCCGTGCAGGGCCCGATCCGGCACTGGGTGGCCGACCACCGGCGGCACCACGCGTTCGCCGACAAGGAGGGCGACCCGCACTCCCCGTGGGCGTTCGGCACGTCGCCGGCGGCGCTGGTGCGCGGCTTCTGGCACGCCCACATGGGCTGGATCTTCGAGCGCTCCCTGACCAACCAGCAGCGCTTCACCCCGGACCTGCTCTCCGACCCTGACATGCGGGCGGTGCACCGCGCGTTCACGTGGCTGACGGTCGTGAGCCTGCTCGCGCCGGCCGTGCTCGGCGGGCTCATCACGTGGTCCTGGTGGGGCGCGGTGACGGCGTTCTTCTGGGCGAGCCTCGTGCGCGTCGGGATGACCCACCACGTCGCGTGGTCCACCAACTCGATCTGCCACCTCGTCGGCGAGCGCCCGTGGGGCGCCCGCGACCGCTCCACCAACGTGTGGCTGCTCGCCATCCCGAGCATGGGCGAGGCGTGGCACAACCTGCACCACGCCGACCCGACGTCCGCCCGCCACGGCGTCGGTCGCGGCCAGCTCGACATCTCGGCGCGCACCATCTGGCTGTTCGAGAAGCTCGGCTGGGTCAGCCACGTGAAGTGGCCGACGCCGCGCCGCCTGGAGCGGCTGGCAGCTCGCGCCTGATCAGTACGCGCGCCGGTACCGGGCGTCGAGCAGGCAGTAGAGCCCGAACGCCCCCAGGCCGACGGAGAGCACGACCAGCGGCGTGACGCCCTGCCAGCGGCTGACGAGGTCGCGCAGGGCGGCGTCGAGGCCCCCGACGCGGGACGGGTCGCGCTGCAGCGCCGCGACCCCGAACAGGACGCCGACGGCCGCGAACGCCACGGCACGCGCGATGTTGCCGACCGCGCCGAGCACGACCCCGGCGCGGTGCGCCCAGGCCGGCAGGTCGTCGACGAGGTCGCCCATGAACGACCGGGAGACACCGGTGTAGACCATCGTCACCGCGATCACGATCACCGTGAGCGCCACGGCACCGACCAGCAGCCGCCCGCCGGGCAGCGCCAGCAGCCACGTGACGAGCTTCTGCGGGCCCGCCCGCCCGCTGGCCGCGCTGCCGAGGACGGTCCGGGCGGCCACGACCGCGACGGCCAGCACCGCGATCGCCTTGGCCGCGGCCCCGACGCGCTTGCGGAAGCGCTCGCCCCCGGAGACCCAGCGGAACCCCGCCACGGCCGCCGTGACCTGCCACACCGCGAACGCCACGAGCCCGGCCGCGAACAGGACCAGCAGCACGATCCCGGCGGGCCCGACCGACGCCACCGTCGCCACGGCGCCCTGCTGGTCGACCTCGGCGGCGCTGCCGAGCGCCAGCCGCAGCCCCAGGACGGCGACGAGCAGGTGCACCGCGCCGTAGGCGACGAGCCCGGCACGGCCGAGGACCTCGACCACGCGGCTCGGGGCGTCGCCGCCGCCGTGCAGCGTGTCGTCCCAGGCCCGGTGGGCGGCGTGCTCGGCCGCGTCCTCGACCGCCTCGACGGCGTCCTCCCGCTCGGTGGTCACGGCGCTGGGCTTCACCGCTGCGGGGCCGGCGCGAAACCTCCTCAGAAGTCCGGCGCGGCGTCGGGCGGGTGCCCGGCGGCGTCGGGGATGCGCTGCAGGTGCACGCGGCGGGCGAGCCGGATGCCCGGGCGGATCAGCAGCTCGACGCTGCCCACCACGAAGAACCAGGTGCCGACGTAGGTGGTCGCCTCGGAGAAGAACAGGATGCTGCCGACGAGGAACCAGATGCCGATGAGGATGTCGTTGAGGGTCGACAGCACCTCGTAGCGCCGGCGGATCACGAGCTCCTCGTGACCGACCTGGAAGATCAACGGTGGGTGGTGGGCGCTCGCGTCCGTCATGGGGACACCTTGCCCGGGTCCGCCGGCGGAGATCAGGTGCGCGCGCCGAGCGAGCGGGCGTGGCGCTCCGCGGCGTCGGCGTCCTCCTCGGCGCGGTCGGCCTCGCGGCGGCGGGTGTCGCGCTCGCGGGCGGCGGTGTCGGCCCGGTCCCACGCCTCGCGGCGGGCCTGCTCGGCGGCCTCGAGGCGGCGGCGCAGGTCGGTGACGGTCGTGTCGGCCTCCTCCGCCTCCTGCGTCGCGGCGTCGGCGTCCTCGGCCGCGCGGCGCGCGGCCTCCCCCGTCTCGTCGGCGCGCTGCCGGGCCTCGCGCGCGGCCCGCTCGGCGCGCTCCCGCTCCTCGCGCTCGCGGCGCTCCCGCTCCTCGCGCTCGCGGCGTTCCTGCTCGGCCCGCTCCCGCTCCTCCTGCTCGCGCGTCTCCTGGTCGTCGCGGACGTCGAGGGCGTCCTCGCCGTCCTCGGTGTCGTCGGTGTCGTCGGTGTCGTCGGCGTCCCCGTCGGGCTCCTCCGCGGTGGTGGCCGGCCGCGGCGGGCGCCGGTCGGGCCGGGTCGTCGACGGCCGGACCGTTGCGGCACGGCCGGCGGGCCGGGCACCGGAGGCGGGCCCGCCGAGGGCGGCGCTGATGCCCCCGTCGCCGAGGCCGGGGCCGGCCTCCATCCCGCCCGCCAGCTGCCCGCCGGCCAGCGCGCGGGCCGCTGCCGGGTCGGCCAGGGCAGCACCGATCGTGCGCTCCAGCTCGCGGATCGCGGGGTCGCCGAGCCGGACCGCCTCCTCGCGGGCGATGCGCCGCCCCCGCTCGACCAGCGCGTTGATCAGGCCGTGGCGCTGGCGGGAGAGCTGGCGCAGCGCGTCGCCCTCGAGCTTCTCCTGCGCCTCGCGCAGCGACCCGCCGAGCTCCTCGAGCGCGCCGACCTCGTCGGGGTACTCGCGGGCGAGGCGGTTGGCGACCCACGCCGCCACCGACGGCTTGCGCAGCGCCCCGATCCCGCGGGCGAGGTCCCGGTCGTCCTTGCGCAGACGCTTGACCAGCGCGTCCCGCACCCCGATGAACTCCTCGCGCCCGATGCCGTAGAGCAGGTCGGCGGCGTCCTCGAGCGAGCGGGGCAGCTCCTCGGCGGGGGCGCCCTCGACGGTCTGCTCGTCGGCGGGCGCGTCGGGACCCGGGGGCATGCGGTGCACCTCGTGGGAGATCGTGGGTGGGAGATCGTGGGGCGGCGCGGGTGGGAACACCGTGCCCCATGGCGCCCACTCCGCGCACGCTCCTCCGCCGGGCGCGCCAGCAGCTCCCGCGGCCCTGGCGGTTCGTCACGCGCGTGGCCGCGGGGAGCGGCCCCGAGCGCGAGGCCGTCGTCCAGGCCACCAAGGCCGCGGCGGCCGCCGGGCTCGCGTGGCTGCTGGCCCGCTGGGTGCTGCGCGCCCCGCAGCCGTTCCTCGCGCCCTACGCGGCCGTCTTCCTCGTCGTGCAGGTGACCGTCTACCGATCGGTGCGCGACGCCGTGCAGCAGCTGGCGGTGGTCACCGTCGGGGTCGTGCTGGCGCTGGCGGCGACCCTGTTGACCAGCCAGGTCGTCGTCGGGCTCGTCGTCGTGGTGCTGGTCGGGCTGCTGCTGGGCCGGTTGCGGGTGTTCGGCGACCAGGGGCAGTGGGTGGCCGTGACGGCGCTGATCCTCGTGGGGCAGGCCGGCCCGGCGGCCGGCTCGCCGGTGGAGGCCGTGATCCGGCTGGCGGAGATCGCGCTCGGAGCCGTCGTGGGCGTCGTGGTCAACATGCTGGTGCTGCCGCCGGTCTACCAGCGCGACGCGGCCGCGGCGGTGTCCGGCGTCTCCGGGCGGCTCGCCGACCTGCTGCGGGAGGCGGGCGCGTCGCTGCGCGAGGAGCAGGCGCCGCGGGCGGAGCATGCGCACGACTGGGTGCACCGTGCCCGCTCGCTGGCCGACGAGGCGCGCCGCGCCCGCGACAGCGTCGCGTTCGCCCGCGAGAGCCTGCGGCTCAACCCGCTGCGCCGGCGCGTCCGCGCCCCGGAGCCGACGGTCGTCCTCGCGCCCGCGGCCGACGCCGTCGTCGAGGTGGCCGGGCACGTCCAGGACGTGGCGGAGGCGATCGTCGAGGCCGCGGAGGAGATCACGACCTCCGGCGAGGAGGCCGGGCCGGACGCGGAGACGGGGCTCGACCCGCTGTTCGTGGGCTCGTTCGCCGACCTGCTCGACCACCTCGCCGACGCCCTCGTCCAGATCCGCGACGACCCGGGGTCGCTGTCGCCGCGCGCGGACCGGCACCCGCCGGGGTCGGCGGCGCTGGAGCTGATGAGCGCGGTGCACCGCGACGCCGCCCAGCGCCTGCCCGGCGCGTCGGGCGAGGTGCGCGCCGGCTGGAGCGTCGAGGGGGCGCTGCTCAACGCCGCCCAGCGCGCCGTGGTCGACCTGACCGGACGGCGGCCCACGGCGGCGCCACCCCGCGACGGCGCGTAGCCGCGACGCCGTTGCTCCATCCGGGGGACATCTCTGACCGTTCGTAACGAAGATCACCGCGGGCCCGACGCCTGCTCGACGGTCGCACCGCGCGCCCGGCACCCCGGGGGGACGCATGCGCAGGGTCTGTCTGGTCGTGGCGTCGGCGCTCGTCGCCGCCGCCGTGGTGGTCACCGGGGCGTCGACGGCCGGGGCCGTCGAAGGCAGTGACTCCGAGGTCGCGGCCGGCGACCATCCCTGGATGGGCCGATTGGCGTGGACCCGCGACGTGAGGTTCCGCGTCGATCCGCACGGCACGTGCGGGGCCACGCTCGTGACGCCGCAGTGGGCCCTCACGGCCCAGCACTGCGTGGAGGGCAAGGCCGCGGACGAGTTCTCCGTGACCTTCGGCAGCAGCCGCTTCGACGGTGACGGGGGCTGGACCAGCCCCGTCAGCGAGATCGTGCGGCATCCCGACTACCGGCACGACGGGCTGGTCAACGACCTCGCGCTCCTGCGGCTGTCCCGGCCCACGCCCCCCGCGATCCCGCCGGTGCGACTGGCCACGAGCAGCGCCCAGCGCGACCTCATCCACCTCAGTGCGGAGACGACCCTGCTGGGGTGGGGGGTGTGGGCGGAGGCCGACCACAGCGATCTCCTGCGGCAGGGGCACATGACCATCGACCTCGTCGACGCCAACTACGTCGCGGCCCGGCCCGTCGACCGCGCCTTCGGCGCGTGGACCGGGAAAGGCGACAGCGGCGGCCCGCTCCTCGTGACCGACGGGGCCGATCTCGTGCAGATCGGGGTGGTCAGCGGCAGCGAGACCGCCCAGCCGCAGAACAGCGTCTTCAACCGCGTCGACGCCGGCTCAGTGCACTGGCCGTGGCTGTCGCAGGTGACCGGGCTCGTCGCGCAGGACACCGCGGCCCGAGGTGGGCCGCCGGTGCAGGGGCTGGCGGCAGCACCCACCCGGTCACGCGACGGGTACTGGTCGGTGGACCCGTCCGGTGAGGTGCGCACGGCCGGCGACGCCCGCTCGTACGGCTCCCTGGCCGGACAGCGGCTCAACGCCCCGGTGGTCGCGATCACCCCGACGGAGGACGACGGCGGGTACTGGCTCGCGGCCGCCGACGGCGGCGTCTTCGCCTTCGGCGACGCCGGGTTCCTCGGCTCGATGGGCGGACGGCCGCTGAACGCCCCCGTCGTCGCGATGACGTCCACACCGACCGGTCGGGGGTACTGGCTGGTGGCCGAGGACGGCGGCGTCTTCGCGTTCGGGGACGCACCGTTCCTCGGCTCCCTCGGGGCCCGGCCGCCGGCCCACCGGGTCGTCTCCATCGCGACGACCCCATCCGGACGCGGGTACTGGCTGGTCGACGAGTCCGGCACGAGCTACCGCTTCGGCGACGCGTAGGGGAGGCGTCAGGCGCGGGGGGTGACGACGCGAGCGAGGCCTGGCGGGGTGGCCATGCCGGCGGTGGCGGGGCCCTCGAGGACGTCGCCGTCGGGAGCGAAGCGGGAGCCGTGCAGCGGGCAGTCCCAGCTCTGCGCGGCGTCGTTCCACGCGACGATGCCGCCGAGGTGCGGGCAGACCGCGCCGAGCTCGTGCTCCACCCCGCCTACGCGGCAGCGGGCGACCTTGCCCCGTGACGTGGTCTCCACCCGGCCCTCGCCCTCGGCCAGCGGGGCGTCGGTGGGCAGGTGCGGGCGGGCCCAGCCGGTGGCCAGGTAGCGGCCGACCTCGCCGTTCGCCCGGGCCAGGGACGGCAGGGCGGACACCGCCGGCGCCCGGTCGGCGCGCAGGGCGTGCGCCCACGGGTTGTCGCGCCCGGCCACGAGGTCGCGCAGCGCCAGGCCGGCCGCCGTGCCGCCGGTCATGCCCCACTTCGCGAACCCCGTCGCCACCAGCACGCGCGGCTGGAAGGGCATCGGGCCGACGAAGGGCAGGCCGTCCTCGGGGAGGTAGTCCTGCGCCGACCAGCGGTGGGTGATCTCCCGGACCGCGAACCGCTTGCCCGCCCAGGCGGCCAGTGCCTCCTCGTGGGCCGAGGTCGGCGTGCTCGCGCCGACGCGGTGGCCGAAGCCGCCGGTGAGGAGGCGCCGCTCGCCCTCGATCACGGCGGTGCGCAGCGACACCGTCGGCTCGTCGACCGACAGGAACATCGCCCCGGGCAGCGGCCCGTCGACGCGCACCGCCTGCGCGTAGGACCGGCTCGGCTCGACGCGGGCGAAGTACAGGCCGCGGTCGAGCACGGGGACGCCGGTGGCCAGCACGACGCGCTCGGCGCGGACCTCGCCGTGGTCGGTGCGCAGGCGCGGCGCCCCGAACAGCGAGACGCTGCGGACCCGCGTCGACTCGTGCACGGCGTGGCCGCGGTCGTGCAGCTCGCGGGCCAGGGCGGCCAGGTAGGGCACGGGGTCGAACTGGGCCTGGTCGGCGAGCGTCACCGCCTCGGAGACGCCGAACGGCAGCCCGACGTCGGTGCCCAGCTCCGCGGCGAGGCCGGCGCGGCGCAGCACGGCCGCCTCGCGGCGCACCGCCTCCGCCCCGGCCGAGGACCGCCCGCTGGTGGTGAACGTGACGGCGTCGCGGCGCTCGAGGTCGCAGTCGACGTGGCGGGCGCGGTCGAGCAGCCAGTCGAAGCCTGCCCGGTGCGCGGCGACGTAGGCGTCGACGGTGTCGGCGTCGTGGCGGCGGTCGAGCGTCGCGGCGCGGGTGCCCTGCAGCACCGAGATCTTGGCGGTGGTGTTGCCGGACGCGACGGCACCGACGCGCCGCGCCTCGAGCACGGCGACCTGCAGTCCCTCGCGGGCGAGCAGCACCGCCGTCGTCAGGCCGGTGATCCCGGCCCCGACGACGGCGACGTCGACCCGCCGGTCACCGTCGAGCCGCGGGTAGGTGTCGGGCTCCTCGGCGTGCTCGGGGTCGTGCCACGCGGACAGCTCGCGCGGAGGCAGGGCAGGCATGCGGAAGAGGTGTCCGACCGTCCCGAGGGTCAAACGACGACGCGTCAGACGGCCACGAGCTGGTCGATCTCCGACTCGCGCTCGATCTGGTCGCGCAGCGCGGCGAGCGTGCGCGTCAGCAGCCGGGAGACGTGCATCTGGGAGATGCACAGCACCGACGCGATCTCGGCCTGGGTCTTCTCGTGCACGAACCGCAGGGCGAGCATGGTGCGCTCGCGCTCCGGGAGGTCCCGCACCAGCGCCCGCACCATCGAGCGCACCTCGACGCGGTCGAGCTCGCCGTCGGCGACGCCGAGGATGTCGACCAGCGCCGAGTCGTCCCCGTCGCCGAGCGACTCGTCGAGCGACGCCGGCTGGTACGACCCGTGCGCGGCGATGGCCTCGGCCACCTCGTCGCGGGTCATGCCGAGGTGCTCGGCGAGCTCGTGGGCCGTCGGCGCGCGCCCCAGCTTCTGGGACATGGACGCGGTGGCCGAGCCGACGGCCACGTAGCGGTCCTTGACGCTGCGCGGCGTGCGGACCGACCAGGCGGAGTCGCGGAAGTGCCGCCGGACCTCACCCATGATCGTCGGGACGGCGTAGGAGAGGAAGTCGCGCTCGCGGCCCGGGTCGAACCGTTCGAGCGCGTGGAGCAGGCCCAGGGAGGCCACCTGCTCGAGGTCGTCGGTGGGCTCGCCGCGGCGGGCGAAGCGCCGCGCGATGTTGCGGGCCACCGGCAGGAAACCGACGACGAGCTTCTCGCGCACGGTCTCCCGACGCGGGTGGTCGTCGGGCAGGGACGCGTACTCCTCGAGCAACGGGACGTACTCGTCGTAGTCGCTGCTTCGGCCGGCCATCGGACACCCCCAAGGGGCCCCGGTGCACCAGAGCACTGACTCCGGACCAGGCGGGGCGCTCGTTTCGCGTGAGCTGACCGGCTGGTGTCTGAACCGGAGTTCCTTCGCAGACTGTCAGGTGCCCCGTACGCGGAGCAACCACACCTCCCCCGCCGTGAGGGGCCGCACCCTTGACGGCGTCAGCGGTGACGCAACCCGTCCACCAGGTCGAGCAGCGCCGCGTCTACGACCGCGTGGTGGGTCTGGTTGACGGCGTGGCCGGCCCCCTCGACCAGCACCAACCGTCCGCGCGGGCCCAGCTCCTCGGCGATGCGGCGGCCGTGGGCGGCCGGGGTGAGGCGGTCGTCGGCGGCCGCGACGACCGTCGTCGGCACCCGGGTGAGGGCGGGCAGCGCCCCGGTCTCGTCGTGGGCCAGCAGCGACGACGAGAACGCCGACGTCACCTGCAGCGGCACGCTCTCGGTGACCGCCTGCAGGCGGCGGACCTCCTCGTCGGTGGCGCCCGGGGTGAACGCGATGCGCCGCACGAGCCAGCGCCCGAGCGCCGAGTCCCGCCACGGCAGCTGGTCGGCCAGCGGCGCGGCGAGGCGCGCCCCCTGCAGCACGGCGGGCAGCAGGCCCGCCCGCCGGGCGGCCGCGTGCAGGACGCCGAGCGGCCCGTCCGAGACGAGGTCGCCCGCCGAGGTCGCGACGAGGAAGACCCCGGCCACCCGCGTGCCGAACCACTCCGGGTGCTGGCGGGCCAGCGCGAGCACGCACATGCCGCCCATGGAGTGCCCGCCGAGCACGACGCGGCCGTTCGGGGCGACGGCGTCGACGACGGCGGCGAGGTCGCGGCCGAGCTGGTCGATGGTCGCGTGCGCCGGGTCGCCCCAGCCGGAGCGGCCGTGCCCGCGCTGGTCCCAGGTCACGACGCGGGCGCGCCCGGCCAGCGCGGCGATCTGCGGCGTCCACTCCGCCGAGTCGACGGTGAAGCCGTGGCTGAGCACGACCACCGGACCCTGGTGGCCCCGGATCTCGACGTGCAGGGGCACGCCGTCCCCGGTGCGGACACCGTGGACGGGGCGGGGGCGCGGGAGGCGCCACGGGGCGGGCGCGGGCGCGATCGGCTCGGCGGTGGTCCGCGCGGTCGACAGGACGGCCATGCCCCGAGCATCGACATCGCGGGCGGGCCCACCACCCCGGAAGGCGGTGATGTCGACCAGGGGCACCCCGGCGCCGACGGGCGGTGTGACCCGTCTGCCACCGCGCGACCGCGTCTCACCGTGACGGAGCAGCGGGCCCCCGCTCACCCCGCCGGCAGGACCGCCAGCGTGACGCCGGTGGGGTGGGCCGCGTCGTGCAGGACGTCGCGCGGCTGGCGCACGAGCGTCGACGCCTCGCCGAGCGCCTCGCCGCTGCCGGTGTTGCGGGCGTAGCGGGGGTGGGCACCGCCGGAGACCTGGACGCGCAACCGGTGGCCCGCGGCGAAACGGTGCCCGGTGGGCCACAGCTCGACGGTGACCGCGCGGGTCCCGTCGCCGGCGCGGGCCGGGGCACCGGGGGCCAGCCGGACGAGCCCGTCGGTGACGTTGACCGAACGCCCCGCGGGGTCGACGTCGCAGACCCGGACGAAGACGTCGAGGTGCTCGACCTCGGCCCGCAGGTGCACGGTCGCCGACACCGGGCCGAGCGCGTCGACGTCCTGCTCGAGCACCGCGGAGGTGAACACGGCGACGTCGGCGCGGGCCTCGAGCGCGGCCTGGTCGCGCGGGCCCGAGCGGCCGTCGAGGATCGGCCCGCCGACGGCGGGCGTCGGGTGGGCGGGGTCGTACACGACCGACGTGCCGGCCTGCCGGCCGCCGGCGTCGGCGCGGTCGGGGGGCGCCTCGGTGGTCAGCGTGTGGTCGGCGCGCAGGTACCAGGTGCGGGTCGCGGCCCCGGGCGGTGGCCAGTCGGCGAGGTGGCGCGTGCCGCCGCCGCCCGAGAGCGTCACGGCGACCGGGACGTCGTCGCTGGTCGCGGCCACCGCGGCGTCCCCGGAGCCGTCGCCGAGGGCGCGGTCGAAGGCGGCGAGGGCCTCGCGGATGCCGGCCGCGGTGCCGGGCGGCGACGTGTGCACCCACGGCCCGACGACCAGGCGCGGCCGGGCGCCGGCGGCGCGCAGCGCGGCGTGGTCGGCGAGCTGCCAGGGCAGGAAGATGTCCTGCCAGCCGCCCAGCATCGTCACGTCGACGCCGGCGCGGGCCACCTCGGCGACGCCCGCGGTGTAGTCGCGGCGGGCCCAGTAGGCGGACGCGGGATCGGTCTCGCGCAGCCAGTGCTGGTACCAGTCGACCTCGCCGCCGGTCGCCGCCGTGTCGCCCCCGCCCAGGGGCAGGGCGTCGAGGGCGCGGTGCAGGGTGCCGCGCCCGCCCAGCAGCCGCGCGGTGCGGGCGACGGGCCCGGCCGCCATCGCGCGCATCATCGAGGTCCACGACAGCGCGTTGTCCAGCGAGAACGACCCGCCGGCGTAGGTCTGGTCGCGGAACGACGCGGCGGTCACGAGCAGGCCCATCGCCCGCAGCGCGCCGCCCGCGGCCGGCGCGAGCGCCCACTGGGTGAGGCCGAGGTAGCTGGGGCCGAGGGTGCCCAGGCGGCCGTCGCACCACGGCTGGTCGAGCACCCAGGCGACCGTCGCGCGCCCGTCGGCGCCCTCGTCGAACGGCGAGAGCTCACCGCCCGAGCCCGCCGTGCCGCGCACCGACTGGACGATCACCTGGAGGCCGCGCTCGGCGACCAGGCGCCCGAACACCGTCCCCACCCATCCGGCGCGGCCGTAGGGGCTGCGCACCAGGACCACCGGGCCGCGGTGCACCCCGGCGGGCCGGTGGTGGTCGTGGCGCAGGACGGCGCCGTCGGGCATCGGGACCGCGATGTCGCGGTCGACCGTCACCCGCGTCGTGCGCGGCGGCGGCAGGTGCAGGGCCCGGCGGAGGACCGCCGTCGCGAGGCTCACGGGACGCCAGTGTGCGCTACGCGCAGGTGAGCACTTCGGCGTGCTCCGGCACGCAGAAGTGCTCACCTGCCGGAGGCACACCGTTCACCCCCCGGCCTGGCGCCACGCCCCGGGGGAGGCGACGCTGCCCCCTCGTGACGTACACCCCGCGCGGCGGCGCGCCCGACGTCGGCGTCCCCGCGGACCTCGCCGTGTCGATGACCGTGGCCGAGCAGCACGAGTGGCTCACCTCGTACCTGCGCCGGCACCCGATCAGCCGGCGGACCGCCCTGCGCGGCGGGACCGGGGTCGTCGCGGCGCTGGGGCTGGCCTCGGCGCCGTGGACGCTCGCGGCCTGTGCGCAGGCATCGCAGGCGCCGGTGGCGGTGGTCGGGCGCCACCTCGCGTTCGGCGCCGACCCGCAGCGCCAGATGGCGTTCGGCGGCGAGCTCACCGCCGCGCCGCCGCCGGGCGCGCTCGTCGTGGACCTCGGGCGCGACGGCTCGTTCGGCACGACGCTGCCGGTGGAGGTGCGCCGGCTGGTCTCGCAGGTCCCGCAGGCCGACGGGTCGATCCGCGGCAGCGAGCAGTTCTTCGTGCACGCCCGCGCGGACGGGCTGGCGCCCGGCGAGCGCTACCGCTACCGCTTCCGGCTGCCCGACGGCACCACCACCGCCGAGGCGGACTTCACCACCGCACCCCCGGCGGGCGCGACGGCGCCGTGGAGCTTCACCGCGTTCGCCGACCAGGGCGTCGACACCGTCCCGCCCAGTGGGCTCGGCGGCTTCACCAACGGCTACTACGAGCCCGCCGACACCCGCCGCACGCCGACGCCCGCGACGACGATGGTCGACCGCGTGGCCGCCCAGCGCCCGGCGTTCCACCTGCTCGCGGGCGACATCTGCTACGCCGACCCGTCCGGCGAGGGCCGCGTCGTGCGCAGCAACGGGACGCGCAAGGCGCCCACGGGGTTCGACAGCTTCGACCCCACGGTGTGGACGACCTACTTCGGGATGATCGAGCGCAGCGCCGCGTCGACGCCGTGGATGTTCGCCACCGGCAACCACGACATGGAGGCGCTCTACGACGACAACCGCAGCCCGGGCGGGGCCGCGCACGGCTACGGCGGGCACGCCGCGCGCCTGGACCTGCCGGGGAACGGGCCGTCGGCCTGCCCGTCGGTGTACACGTTCCGCCACGGCAACGTGGGCGTGATCAGCCTCGACGCCAACGACCTCTCGACCGAGATCCCGACCAACGCGGGCTACTCGGGCGGGGCGCAGGCGGCGTGGCTGCGGCAGACGCTCACCGCGCTGCGCGCGGACCCGTCGGTGGACTGGGTCGTCGCGTTCTTCCACCACTGCGCGTTCGCGACGTCGAAGGCGCACGCCTCGGACGCCGGGGTGCGGGCCGCGGTGGCGCCGCTGTTCGACGAGTTCGGGGTCGACCTCGTGCTGCAGGGCCACAACCACCAGTACGAGCGCACGAATCCGATCCGCCGCGGCCGGTCGGTCGTCCAGGCCCCCGACGGGGCGACGGTGCGCCCCGAGACCGACGGCACGACCTACGTCTGCGTGGGGTCGGGCGGGCGGCCGCGCTACAGCTGGCAGGACGGCGAGACCGACCGCTACCGCGGCTTCGCGGGCCCGGACAGCGGGACGGCCGTGGCGAGCTACGTCGCCCTCGGCGAGGAGGACCACCAGCCCGAGCAGGTCGACTGGTCGCAGGCCCGCTACCTCGACTACGCCTACGTGACGGTCGACGTCACCCCGCCCCAGGGGCCGGCCCAGACGACGCGCCTCACCGTCCGCGCCACCACCGACACCGGCCAGGAGATCGACCGCGTGGTGCTGGAGCGCCGGTCCCGTACGTGAGTACTTTCGTGCTCTATAGGGGACGAAAGTACTCACGTGGCCCGATCGGTGGAACGCGCGTGAAGCGGGCATGATGCGCGCGTGCGTGCCCACCCCGTGCTCGACGTCCTCGCCGCCCGCCGCGCCGAGGGCACGGGACCGCGAGACCGCAGCGACCCCTACCGGGTCGCGCTCGCCGTCGAGGGCGGCGGCAGCCGCGCGACCTACTCCAGCGGCATGGTGCTCGCGCTCGAGGAGCTGGGGCTCGCCGAGTGCTTCGACGCCGTCTACGGCGCGTCGGCCGGGGCGCTGGCCGGGAGCTGGCTGGTCGGCGCGCAGGCCGCCCACTGCTGCGCGGGCTGGTACCGGCCCGGGCTGATGGAGCGCGTCACACGCCCCGGGCGCGGGCTGCGCGGCCAGCCCGTCGTCGACGTCGAGTACCTCATCCACACCGTCGGCGAGTCGATCGTCGTGTTCGACTGGCAGCGCGCGGTCGACGCCGAGGTCCCGCTGCACCCGGTGGCCACCGACGTCGAGACCGGCAAGGCCGTCGACCTCCACGACACGATCGTCGACAAGGCCTCGCTGCAGCTCGCCCTGCGCGCCAGCGCCGCGGTGCCGCTGCTCGCCGGGCTGCCGGTGGAGATCGACGGGCGCCGTTACGTCGACGCCGCCGTCGCCGAGCCGATCCCGTTCCACACCGCGCTCGACCAGGGCGCGACGCACGTGCTGGTGCTGCGCACCCGCCGCTCCGACCAGACCGCCATCGACGCCACGCGGCTGGAGAAGGCGCTGGTCTCGCGCCTCGGCGCGGTGAACGTGCCGGGTCTCGTGCACGTGCTCGGCAACCGCCTGGAGAACCGGCGCGCCGACGACCGCCGCCTCGCCCACGCGACGGCGTCGCCGACCGACGAGGCGCCGTTCCTGTTCGAGGTCCGCCCGCCCTCCGGCGCCGACACCATCAACCCGCTCGAGACCGACCCCGACGTCCTGCGCCGCGGCATCGAGACCGGCCAGCACGCCCTGCGCGAGGCGCTGGACCTCGAGGAGCCCGAGCCGGAGCCCGCGACCGCCTGAGCCGGTTACTGGCCCGTCTCGCTCGCTGGGCGAGGGAGACCAGCCGGTGACCCGGGGTCGGGGGCGAGGCGCAGGGGCAGGCCCGCGACGATCCGCGCTGCGTCGGCGCCCACGGTGCGCCGGGTGGCCGGCGGCGCGTCGGCGTCCAGGGTCAGCACGGCGTCGCCGACGAGCGCGTGCCGGACGACGACGCTCCCGTCGCTCCCGACGCCGACGCCCACCGACAGCCGGGACTCCCCCGCGGCGTGGCGGCCCGCCGCGTCGGCGTCGGGACCAGCCGTCAGGATCGCGGTCGGGATGCCCTGCTCCTCGGCCCCGGCGCAGACCTCGCGCACGACGTCGGGCGGCGCGTCGTCGGGCACGGCCACGAGCACGGACGGCGGGAGCGCGGGGTCAGCCAGATCCCGGATCGAGAGAGGGCGGTCGATCCGGCCGTGGCACCCGGGGCCGACCGACGTCGAGACCCCCGACAGCGGGCTGGTCACGACACCGCGACGCGCTCGGGCGCGGGCCCGGCCGACGTGCCCGCGAAGGCGTCGACGAGCCCGGCGGCGACGGCGTTGCGCGGGCCCTCGGTGCCGTGGACGTTGCCGATCCCGCACACGACGCCGTAGGGCGCGAGCGCGTCGGCGACCATGCCGGGGATCTCGAAGTCCAGCGCCGACCCGCCGAGCAGCACCACCGAGCCGAGCAGCCGCAGCGAACCCTGCGGGGCCACCTGCGCCAGCGCCCGCAGCGCGTTGACGACGAACACCCGCCGCTTGGCCGCGCGGCGGACCTCCCGCACCGACTCCAGCGACCCCCGCACCGGCACCACGGCGAGCCCGTCGGGCGTCACCGTGACGACCTTGGCGAACACGTGCGGCGGCAGCGGCTCGGTGAAGAACTGCACCGTGCCGTCCTCGTGGCGCACGTGGAAGAAGCTCTCGACCTTGGCCAGCGGGTGGCGCTTCACCGACTCGGCGGCGTCGCGGTCCTCCAGCCCCAGCTCGGAGTCGATGAGCTTGGTGACGAGCTCGCCCGCCCCGGCCACGTGCACCGCCGAGACGCTGCCGTCGCGGTCGAGCAGCGCCGCGTCGGTCGAGCCACCGCCCATGTCGATGATCGCGATCGGCACCGACGAGCCCGGCGTCGTCAGCGCGCCCCGCACCGCGACCTCGCCCTCGACACCGCCGATGATCGTCCGGCAGCCGAGCTCCTCGGAGAGCGCGTCGGCCACGGCCTGCATCCGGCTGCGGCTGGTGCGCACCATCGCCGCGAGCGCGACGGCGTTCTCCTGCGAGACCTCGCCCGCGAGCCCGCCGGTCACCGTCGCCGGGACCAGCGTGTCGACGGCGAGCACGTCCCGGATGCGGATCTCCGAGGCCGGCTGCCCGGTCACGTCGGTCATCGTGTCGCGGACGGTCGCGAGCATGCCGCCGACGTGCGTGCCGGACTCGCCGTGCACGTCGTCCAGGGGCGCGACCCGCCCGATCGCCTCCATGATCGCGTCGGCCCCGCCGTCGACGCCGACGTCGAGCGAGCGCCCGGAACCCGAGAGCGTCAGCGTGCCGACGGGGATGCGCCGGTCGGTGACGTCGCCGGCCGGCGTGCGGACCACGACGGCCGACCGGTTGCCCGACAGCGCCCGCGCCACCGGGGACACCTGCCGGGTCTGCTCGGCGTCGAGGTCGAACGTCGACGCGAGGCCGTAGGAGTCCGACAGCGTGCGGATGGTGCGCCCCGGCGGCGCGACCTCGACGGCGGCGAGCATCCCGAGCGGCACCCGGTCCACCGCCGACACCTCGTCGACCACGGGGATGCGCCGGCGGAGCCGGTTGACCACCAGCACCGCGTCGTCGCCGTGCATCACCGCCGCGACGACGTCGACGCCCCGGTCGAGCGCCCGGTTGATCAGCTCGGCGACGTCGTCGAAGTCCGCGCCGGCGCCGACCACGACGACCACCGGCGTGCTCTCCTCGACGTCGGCGGCCTCCTCGAGCGTCACGGTCATCCCGACGCCGAGGCCGTCGCCGCCCGGGGTGTCCGGGTTGTGGCCGATCATCGTGGACTCGGTGATGATCGTCTCGGTGATCGTCTCCATCGCCAGGCCGCTGATCACCGGCGTGGCCTCGTTGAGCAGCACCGTCGCCAGCGACCCGGCCGGCCGCCCGGCGGCGTCGAGCGCCTTCCGGACGGCCGTGACGGCCCCGGCCGTGTTGGCCGGGGTGCCCTTGACGCCGGTGGTCGGGGTGAGCGAGGACGCGAGCCTCGCCACGTCCCCGGCCGCCACGTCGGCGATGCACGCCTCCGTCGTCGAGTTGCCGATGTCGACGCCGATGACGAGCTGCACTAGTCCACCCGCGTGATGACGGGCTCGACCTCCACCGCGTTGCGGGAGTGGTCGATGCACTCGAACTCCTTGAGGTGCAGCAGCGCCGCCTTCGCCTGCCAGCGCGGGCGGGCCATCTGGTCGTTGCGCGTCGGCACCGGCCGCGGCGACTGGCCCTGCGCGTACTGGGCCGCGTTGGCGCCGATCATGCGGAACACCTCGGCGTCGAGCAGCGGGGCCTGAGGGAAGAGCTCGAGGTTGCTCAGCCGGGCGAGGTCGCGCTGGTGGAGCACCGTCGTGCCCCGCGACAGCACGCCGACGGCGATGCCCGACCCCGAGATCTTGGCCCCGAAGTGCGCGATCGCCGCCAGGTCGGCGGTCTTGTAGACCTTGATGACCCGCGCCGAGCCGCCCCGCTCCTCGATGCCCGCCAGCAGCTGGCGGATCACCTCGGCGTGCGGGACGTCGACGATCGTCTTGGTGAACGGGTCGCCGAACGCCGGCGAGAGCGCGATGACGACCTCGTCGGCGCGGGTGCCGCGCTCGGCGGGCCCGACCTCGCGCAGGGACAGCGTCCGGACCGGGTCCTGGGTCGGCGTGCTCACGAGACCTCCTCCTCGGGGTTCTCGGCGGAGGTGACGTGGCGGAGCTTCTTGAGCTCCTCCCACCGCTCGCCGGACAGCCGGTAGCCGGTGCCCGGGCCGGCGTAGTCGTTCGCGTCGTTGATCGCCGCGAGCGGCACGAAGTCGGGCGTGAAGATCGCCGCGGTCTGCAGCAGGTCGCCCGAGACGCGCTGGCGCAGCACCTGCAGGTAGCTCTCGGCGACGTCGCCGAAGCCGGTTCGCTCGAGGATCTTCACGAGGTCCAGGCCGGTGACGCCGCGGTCCATGACGCTCTTGGCGCCGTCGAGGTCGGCGAGCACGTCACGGTCGGGGTAGTCGTCGCTGGAGTCGGCGTAGGTGGCCGCCTCCACCTCCTCGTCGGTGATCGCCGGGAGGTCGAGCTCGGCGAACACCGCCTGCAGGGCGCGGGCCGCCTTGTTGCGGACCTGGAGGATCACGTCCTCGCGCACGTGGCGCAGCCCGCCGTCGATCTGCATGTCGCGCTGGATGGTGTTCCAGTCGTCGTAGTCCTCGGTGTCGAGGTTGGAGCCCGCGAACATGTTGTCCTTGTTCGGCACGCCGGAGTAGCCGGAGCACACGAAGTCCGTGCCGGAGAACAGCTGCGGGACGAGACGGCTGGTGCGGCGCATCGCGGAGTGCGAGAACGACTGGTCGTTGCCCGAGGCGCACTCCAGGTCCATCCAGCTGGCGACGAGGTTCTCCGCCGCCACCGCCCGGATGCCGCCGGGCACCGCGCCGGGCACGCCGATGCAGGAGATCGAGCCGTTCTGGAGGCCCTGCACGCCCGCGCCCTTGGCCATGAGGATGCAGCGGATCTCGAGGAACAGCATCGAGCGGCCCTCGGCGTTGCCCATCTGCACCTCGGAGCCGGTGCCCGAGGTGAAGCGCATCTTGATGCCGCGGGAGGCGTACGCCGAGGCGAGGAACGCCTTCGACCAGGGCGTGTCGTCGCCGTCGACGAACACCGACTCGGTGCCGTAGATGGAGATCGTCTCGGCGTAGGCGGTGATGCCGCGCATGCCGAGGTCGAGCTCGGTGGCCTCCTCCAGCGCGCACTGGGTGAGCACGCCGCCGCGGCCGACCTGGCCGCCGACCTGCAGGCCGATCGCCACCAGCGGCGCGTAGCGGACGACGCCGAGCGTGGTCTCCAGCTCGGCGAACCCGCGGACGGCGGCCTCGGCCGCGTCGGCGGCGACCTGGATCGGGTTGTCCTTGGCGCTCGTCGAGTGCGCCTGGTTGGCCGGCGTGCGCCGCGACCGGACCTTCTGCATCGCCATCATGATCTCGACGACGTTCATGAGCTTGACGACGTCGAGGATCTTCGCCGGAGTGAGGCCGCGGCCCAGCGCGACGACCTCGGCGCGGGTCGCGCGCGGGTCGACGAGCATCCGCGCGATGTCCACCGACGGCGTGGCCATGGCCGACTCGCAGGCCTCGATGTCGATCGCGTGGTCGGCGATGTAGGTGTCCATGAAGTCGAACTCGTCGCGCGTGCGGCCGTCGAGCTCGACGATCCGGCCGTCCTCGACGCGCACGCTCGGCTGCGGGTCGAAGTCGGACTCCATCGCCACGAGGCCCTTCTCGGGCCACTCCTCGACGAAGCCGTCGAGGTTCACCGGGCGGTTCTCGAGGACCTCGGTGCGCTTGGAGGCCTGGACGCTGCTCGCGGAGCGGGGTGCCACGGCGGTCATGTCAGTCCTCTTCCGCGAGCAGGTTGCGGGCCGCGTAGACCTGCGCGGCCTCGCGGACCAGGGCGGCGCAGGTGGCCGCGTCGTACGTGCCCTCGAGCCGGGCGGCCATCTCCTCGAGCTGCGCGCCCGTGGAGGCGCGCGGGCGCAGCGCGTTGTACATCGCGAGCACCTCCTCGTCGGGGATCGCGGTCATCTCCGCGGCCCGGCGGCAGTTCTCCCCGAGCTGGCGGCGGCCCACCGACTCGGCGATCTGGCCCTGCAGCACCAGCGTCTCGGGCCGGACCCGCAGGTCCTCGTTGGTCACCTCGCCGGCGACGACGGCGGACATCGTGATGTCGGACAGCGCCCGGCCGGTCGGCGTGGTCAGTAGGTCGGGGCGGTTGATCGAGAGCGGGTAGTCGGCGGGGGTGAGCTCGACGCTCATCGTGGGTCCTTCCCGGGAGGGGGGCTCAGTCCTTGAGCGCCGCGACGGCGGCCTCGGCGACGCGGACGTCCTGCTCGACGGAGCCGGCGCTCACGCCGACGGCGCCCACCAGCTCGCCGTCGCGGTGCACCGGGATCCCGCCGCCGAAGATGACCATCCCGCCGGCGGTCTGCTCGAGGCCGTAGAGCTCGGCGCCCGGCTGCACCAGCGGCATGAGCGCGCCCGTCGGGGCCTCCATGAGCACCGACGTCATCGCCTTGCGCTGCGAGATGTCGATGCTCGCGCGGATGGCGCCGTCCTGGCGGGCGAAGGCGAGCAGGTGCCCGCCGGCGTCGACGACCGCGACGTTCATGGGCTGGCCGATGGCGTCCGCCTCGGCCAGTCCGGCGTCGAGCATCCGGCGGGCCTCGGCGAGGGTCAGTCCCGGCATGCGGGCTCCTCCGCGGCAGTGGGGGTGGACGCCCGCGCCGGTCACCGGGGGGCGGCCGGGCCACCGCCCGGCGCGCTGGACGCTAGGAGCGCCCCCGGCGCCGGGGCCACGGGGACTCTCCCCACCCCGGGGTGTGGGGGATTTCCCGTAGGCCCTTCGGCGGGCGGTCTACCGGCCCACGATGGCAACGCGGGTGGCGTCGAGGTGGACGCGCAGGCGGTGGCGGGCCTCGTCCGCGTCACCGGCGTCGAGCGCGGCGACGATCGCCTCGTGCTGGGCGAGGATCGCGTGCGGCCGCGCCGGGCCCCGCTCGAGCGAGCCGAGGTTCATCCGCAGCTGCCGGTCGCGCAGCGAGGCGTAGAGCTCCTGCAGGATGGCGTTGCGGTTGCTCTCGACGACGGTGATGTGGAAGCGGCGGTCGGCCTCGGCGAACGCGGGGTCGTCGCCGGCGGCCTGGGCGGCACGCTGGACGTCGAGCACCTCGCCGAGCGCGCGCGAGACGGCGGCGCGCTCCTCGTCCGCCGCGCCGCACAGCTTCGCGAGCGCGTGCCCCTCGACCAGCTCGCGGGCCTCGAGCACGGCCTCGACCTCGGCCGGGGACACCGCGACGACCAGCGCGCCGCGCTTGGGGAACAGCCGCAGCAGCCCTTCGGCCTCGAGCCGCAGGAAGGCCTCGCGGACCGGCGTCCGGCTCATCGCGAGGGTCTCGGCGACCTGGCCCTCGGTGATCAGGTCACCGCCCGGGAGCGACCCGTCGAGGATTCGGGCCTTGGTGTCGCGGTAGGCGCGCTCCTTCGCCGACAGCCCCGCCACCACACCGCCCGTCACCGCACCACCCTTGCCCTCGGTCCCGCGTGACCCTACTCTCACTGCATCGATGCATCTTGTATGCATCGGGTGACGATCGTCGAGGAGGGCGTCTGGTGGTCGCCGCGGCAGCCTCGGGCAGGACCCCCGTCGAGGACGGGGAGGCCGACCCGCTGCTGCGCCGCATCGCCGACCACCTCGCGACGCTCACCGGCGGGGCCGGATGGGTCGCGCGCGTCGACGAGGCCGGGGGCTCGTGGGCGACGCTGGTCGCGACCGACGACGACGTGCCCCTCCCCGCCGACGTCGTCGCCCGGCTGCTCGCGACGCGGGCCGCGGTGCGCGACGGCGACGTGCTCGCCGTGCCGGTGCGGCGCGGGCCGCGGGTGGTCGGCGCGTGCGTGGTCGCCGGCGGCGCCCCCGCCGACCAGCACCTCGTCGAGCTGTTCGCCGACCACGCCGCGCTCGCCCTCGCCGACGGCGGCGTGCTCGCCGGCCGCACCCTCGAGCAGGCCGTGCGCCAGGAGCTCGCCTGGGTCGCCGCACGCGCCGACGTCCGCACCGACCTCGTCGCCGTCGGCGCCGGCACGATCCCCGACGGGCTCGGCGACGAGGTCCTGCGCGTCGTCCAGGAGGCGCTGCTCAACGCGACCGTGCACGCGGACGCGGCGTGCGTGCGCGTCGGGGTGGTGCACGGGCCCGGGACGCTGACCGTGCTCGTCGAGGACGACGGGCGCGGCTTCGACGCGGCGGCGGGCACCCGGTTGCACGTGGCCACCGCGGGCGCGCGGCTCGGCCTGCGCGCGATGGCGGCCCGGGCGCGCCGCCTCGACGGCGAGCTCGAGATCGACAGCGCCCCCGGCCGCGGCACCCGCCTGCGCCTGACCCTGCCGTGCTCGGCCGCCCCGCCGCCCGCGCCCGGACGCGCCCGCACCGGCGTGCTCGTCGCCGCGGCCCGTCCCGTCGTGCGGGCGGGCGTCGTGCGGCTGCTCCAGCTCGGCGAGCCGGGGCTCGGCATGGTGTCCGAGGTGGCCGGCGGTGGCGCCGACGACCTCGCCAGCGCCTGCCGCCTCCTCGCGCCCGACGTGCTCGTCGTCGAGCACCGGCTGCTCGGCGACGACCTCGCCGTGCTCGAGCGCCTCGCGGCCCTGCCCAGCCCGCCCGCGGTCGTGCTGCTCGCCGAGGACTGCGCCGACGAGCGCCTGCGCGCCGCGGTCGCGGCCGGGGTGAAGGGCTGCGTCGACCCGGACTCCGACCGCCTCGTCGCCGTCGTCGCGGCCGCCGGGCGCGGGGAGACCCTGCTGGCCGACGACCAGCTCGGCCGCCTCGCCGCCCCCGCCCGTCCCGGCGACCGGGCCATCACCCCGCGCGAGCAGGAGGTCCGCCGGCTCGTGGCCCGCGGCCTCACCGACCGCCAGATCGCCCGCGCCCTGGCCATCTCGGCCAAGACCGTCGAGAAGCACGTGGGCTCGTTGCTGCGCAAGACGAACTCGCGCAACCGCACCATGCTGGCGCGCCTGGCCTGAGCGCGCCCCCTCCCGCAGCGAACGTGCGGTTCGCTGCCTCTACGCGCGCGAACTCCCCGGTGATCAGTACCGGGCGACGGCGTGTCTCAACGACGCGCCGCACTGTCCGCAGAAGGCGCCGCCCGGGGTGTTCGGCCGGCCGCACTGCGAGCAGAAGCGCGCGGGCACGACGACGTCGGCCGGGGTCAGCGGGAGACCGAGCGCCGGGGTGGGGAGATCGTAGGGCGACGGCGCGGACGACCGGGGCACGTCCTGGGGCAACGGCTCGTCGCCGAAGAACCGGCGCGCCGAGCGGGTCACCCAGAGCAGGCCCAGGACCAGCAGCGCCCACGGCACGGAGACGACCAGCAGG
The DNA here is from genome assembly GCF_039542135.1 of Actinomycetospora chlora. Taxonomy (NCBI): domain Bacteria; kingdom Bacillati; phylum Actinomycetota; class Actinomycetes; order Pseudonocardiales; family Pseudonocardiaceae; genus Actinomycetospora; species Actinomycetospora chlora. The sequence continues at coordinate 95,737 of NZ_BAABHO010000004.1, read as the reverse complement.
ACGAGGAACTGGCGGTCCACGGCCACGCCGAGCACGACGCCCAGCACCCGGTCGGCGAGGACGACGGCGGTGAGCAGTGCCCGGGCCGTCCGATCGCCGCGCCCGAGGCGGGCCACGCAGAGGAAGTCGAGCGCCGACAGCACGAGCAGCAGGAGGCCGATCACGACGAGCCAGCCCGCGAGGCCCCCGAGCGTCGTGACGCCGAACGCGCCGAGCTCGTCGGACCCGAGGTCGTTCCCGCTGATGCCGGCGGAGCGGCTCCAGGAGAGCGCGAGGAGCCCGACGCCGACCGCGACCAGCCCCCACAGCACGCCGCTGACGCCCGACAGCGCGATCAGCACCCGCGCCGCCGTGACCGGACCCGGCACCCCCGCGCGCGGTGCCGTCACCGGGCACCCCGTCACGTGGGCCGACTCCCCACCGCAGCCGTAGCACCGCCCCACGGCGTTCCCCCTCCTCGCCGCGGGCGGCTGCCGCCGCCCCGGCCAGGATCGGTCGGGGCGTGACGGCCGTTACGGCGCGCCGGGGTCAGCCGACGCCGAGCTGGGCCCGGGCCACACCCGCGACGGCGGCGAGGCCCCCGACCGGCCGGAACGACTCGGCGGCGGCGGTGAGCGCGGTGTACTCGTCGTCGGCGAGGGTGATCTCGGCGGCGGCGCAGTTGCTCTCGAGCTGCGCCACGCTCGACGCGCCCGGGATCGCGACGACGACGGGGTGGTGGATCGTCCACGCGAGCGCGACCTGCGACGGCGTCGCGTCGTGGGCGTCCGCGACGGCGCGCAGCGTCTCGATGAGCGGGGTCGCGCGGCGCAGGCTCTCGGGCAGGAAGAGCGGGTTGAGCGAGCGGACGCGGTTGGCCGGCCGGTGCTCGGCGTCGAACTTGCCCGACAGCAGCCCCTGCGCCAGCGGGCTGTAGGCGAGGATCGCCCGGCCCGTGGTGCGGGCGTAGGGCAGCAGCTCGCGGTCGGGCTCGCGGGCGACGAGGCTGTACTGCACCTGGTTGGAGATCACCTGGGTGCCGAGCGCCGTCTCGGCGCCCTGCCAGCGGTCGAGGCCGTAGTTGCTGACCCCGACCTCGTCGATCACCCCGGCGGCCTGCAGCGTGCGCATCCCGGCCATGGTCGTGCGGTCGCCGACGACCGGGTTGGGCTGGTGCACCTGGTACAGGTCGATCTTGCGACGGAGACGCGCGGCGCTCGACGTCCCGCGCTGGACCACGACCTGGTCGACCGGCAGCACCGGGAAGATCTTGGTGGCGACGACCGTGGTCGCCGGGTCCGCGTCCGCGCGGTCGAGGGCCTCGCCGAGGATGCGCTCGCTGCGCCCGAAGCCGTAGGCCTCCGCGGTGTCGAAGACGGTGACGCCGAGCTCGACCGCCCGCGCCACGATCTTGGCGGCCTCGCTGTCGGGCCCCTGGGCGTAGTCGGAGCCGTAGCCCCACTCGCGGGAGCCGAACTGCCAGGTGCCCAGGCCGATGGCCGACCACTTCTTCGCCGTCGGGAGCTCGAGGTAACGCATGTCCCCGTTCTACCCGCCGGCGAGCACCTGCTCCCGCACGCGGTCGACGGGGAGATCGAGCAGACACGCGGGCTCGGTCGCGAGCGGGCAGCGGGCGTCCCACCAGCAGACCTGCTCGGTGATCGCCAACGGCTCGCGGTGCGGGCAGCCGGGCAGGCCCTGGAGGTTGGTGCCCTCCTCGAGGCCGTAGCGGGACGCGGCGGTCGGCCCGAAGAGCGCGATCGTACGGGCGCCGACGGCGGCGGCCAGCCGGACCGGGCCGGTGTCCGGGCCGACGACGACACCCCCGACCTCGCCGACCGCGGCGAAGCGGGCCGCCAGCCCGCGCAGGTCGGTGGGCGGGAGCTCCGTGGCGCCCTCGACCGGCCCGATCGAGAACACCGGTCCGGGCAGCGACGCCGCCAGCGCCGCCCAGCGGTGCGCCGGCCAGCGCTTCACGGCCATCCCGGCGTCGGGGACGAGGACGGTCGGCGTGTCGCGCGAGCGAGGATGTGGCGATCCTGGTGCCTGGTGCCAGCAATGCCGCGTTGCTCGCACCAGTGCGTCTCGTCCCGCCGCGCGCTCGTCGTCGCCGAGGACGAGGCGCGGGGGGTGGACCTCGTCGGCGATGACGCCCTCGGCGGCGAGGATGCGCTGGTAGCGCTCGCCCACCAGCTCGTCGATCGGCGGCGAGCGCCAGAGGTTGGCCACGGCCCGGGTCCCGCGGGCGGCCGCGTCGGCCTCGACGAGGTCGCCGATGCCGTCGAAGCGCGTGGTCGTCACCGTCAGGTCGGGCGCGAGGTCGGCCAGGGCCGCCTTGACCGCAGCGCACTCGTCGTGCTTTTCGGCGGTGCGCACGGCGGCGACGGCCGGGTCACGCGCCAGCAGAGGGGCGCCGGAAGCGTGGGTGAGGACGGTCAGCTCCGCGCCGGGGTGCGCCCGCGCGAGCGCGTGCACGCTCGGCAGCACCATGATCAGGTCGCCCAGACCGCCGAGCAGGTCGATCACGAGGATCCGGCGCACGGTCAGCCCACGACCTCGCGGTACACGCCCACGTGCTCGGCGGCCAGCGTGTCCCAGTCCCGCCCGTGCACCAGGGCGTGGCCGCCGGCGGCGACGCGGGCGCGCAGCGCGCCGTCGCCGAGCAGCCGGCGCAGCCCCTCGACCAGCACACCGGCGTCGCGCACCTGGCGGGCCACGACGACGGTCTCGCCGTCGACGAGGTCCGGGTCGTCGGGCGCGTCGGGGCGGCGCGTGACCAGCGTCGGTAGCCCGTGGTCGAACGCCGCGAGCACGGCCCCGCTCTTGAGCGTCGCCCCCGCGGTGAAGGGGAACGCCGCGACGTCGGACGCCTGCAGCGTGGCCGAGACCTCCCGGGCCGGGCGGTGCCCGGTGATCGTCACGCGGTCGCGCGCCCCGGCGGCGTCGATCTGCCCGCACAGCTCGTCGCGGAACGCCGCCGCCTCGTCCTCGGGCAGCGCCAGCGACGTGAACCCGCCGAGGACCAGCAGGTGCGCCCGCGGGTGCTCGGCGGCCAGCCGGGCGACGGCGTCGGCCAGGTAGCGCAGGCCCTTGACCGGGTGCACGAACCCGAAGAACACGATCAGCTCGGCGTCCTCGGGCACCCCCAGCGCCCGCCGCACGGTGGCCCGGTCGGGGGCGTCCGGGTCGACCGCGACGTTGGGCAGCAGCGGCGCGCGCCGCGACGCCACGTCCCACCGGTCGCGCAGGACCGCCGCGTGCTCGCCGTTGGTGGTCAGCACCGCAGCGCTGCGCGGGACGAGCCGCCCGGTGTCGCGGTCGGCGAGCCGGCGCTCCTCGAGGAACGACCACACCGCTCCGGGCACCCGCGGCGCGCAGGACCACCCGCCGTACTCGTGCAGTGTCGTCACCAGCGGCATCCCCGCGAGGTCGCCGAGCAGTCCCGGCGCCCCCGAGAAGCCGAACGCCGAGGGCGCGAACTGGACGTGCGCCACGTCGGCGCGGCTGGAGCGCAGCATCCGCGTCGCGCGCAGCAGCCCGCGCGGGCCGGGGTCGACGGGGACGTCGACGACGTCGAGGCCCTGGCGGTCGAGGGCGTCGGCGAGGTGGAGGGTGTAGTCGGCGACGCCGTCGTGCGCGGGGTCGGCCCGCCCGTGGACGAGGGCCACGCGCAGCGGGAGAACGGGCCGGGCGGTCACCCGGCGCCGTTACCCGATCGCGACCTGCGGCAACCGTGCGCTCAGGACGACAGGTAGATCGAGCAGGCGTCGAAGACCGCCTCGCGGACCGGGTCGTCGTCGCAGTCCCGCGCCGGGCGCAGTACGACCTCGCCGGCCCGCAGCGCGGCGAAGGCGTCGGCGACGTCGCGCAGGTAGGCGCCCTCGGCGACGCCGCGCCCGAAGTGGCACATCAGCACGAGGTGGACGTCGTCGGCGAGGGCGGCGAGCCGCGCGGTCGAGGCCGCGAACGCGTCGAGGTCCGCCTCCGGCGCCTGGGCGTAGATCGGGCCGGTGTTGACGGTGTCGCCGGCGAACAACAGGCCGGCGTGCTCGTCGAGGAAGCAGAGCGAGTCGGGCGTGTGGCCGGGGGTGTGCAGCACGCGCAGGGCGCGCCCGCCGAGGTCGACGACGTCGCCGTCGACGAGCGGGTCGGGCTCCGGTGCCGGGCCCGGCGCCCACGTCCCGTCGACGCCGTCGGGCAGCGGGCGGGGGTCGGCGTCGGCGGAGAGCAGGTGGAAGAACTCGGCGTCGAGCGCCCGGTAGGCGGGCGCGGCGTCGAGCAGCCGCCGGGCGTACGCGAGGTAGCGGCGCCGCTCGGCCGGGTCGGTGCCGGCCCGCAGCGTCGCGGCCCCCGCGGGGTGGATCGCGACGCGCTCGAACTCGGCGTCCCCGCCGACGTGGTCGACGTGCGCGTGGGTGTGGACGACGTCGACGGGCCGGTCGGTCAGCGCCTCGACCACCGGCCGGATCGGCACCATCCCGAGCCCGGAGTCGACGAGCACGGCCCGGTCCGCGCCCTCCACCAGCCACGAGTTGACGTGCCCGGGCTCGGCGACGAGCCAGACGCCGCGCGCGACCGGGCGTGTGCGGAACCAGTCGGACCACTCCACCCGGGTGAGCCTGCCAGCGGCGACGGGTACTCGCGGCCGTGCCCGCCGACCTGCCCGACCTCCGCCACCCCGCCGCCCACCGCCCGGGCCACGGCGACCCGGACTGGTCGGCCATGCGGCGCGTCCTCGTCGTGCGCCCCGACAACGTCGGGGACGTCCTCATGACCGGCCCGGTGTTCCGGGCGCTGCGGGCCGCGGCGCCGCACGCGTCCCTGGACCTGCTCGCGTCCCCCGCGGGCGCCGCCGCCGCCGCGCTGCTCCCGGAGATCGCCGGCGTCGTCACCGCGTCGGTGTCGTGGCAGCAGCTCGATCTCGTGCCGGGCGACGACCCCGACGCCGCGCTCGTCGCCGACCTCGCCGGACGCGGCTACGACGCCGCCGTCGTGCTCACGTCGTTCTCGCAGTCGCCGTGGCCCGCCGCCGAGGTCGCCCGCCGGGCCGGCATCCCGGTGCGGGTGGGCACGTCGAAGGAGTTCGGCGGCGGGCTGCTCACGCACTGGGTACCGGCGCCGCCGGACGAGGAGCACCAGGTCGACCGCATGCTCGGCCTGCTCGCGGCCGCCGGCGTGCCGTCGCGGGGGCACACGCTGCACGCCCGGATCCCCGACGACGCCGCCACGCCGCTGGCCGTCGTCGGCACCCGCTACGCCGTCGTGGCCCCGGGCGCGAGCTGCCCCTCGCGGCGCTGGCCCGCCGCGCGGTTCGCCGCGGTCGTCTCCGCGCTGGCGGCCGACGGCCTGACCGTCGCCGTCACCGGCACGGCGAAGGAGGGCGACCTGGTCGAGGCGGTGGCGGGCACCGCCGGCGTCCCGCTCGCCGGCGGGCTCGGGCTCGGCGACCTGGCGGCGCTGCTCGAGGGCGCCGAGGTGGTCGTCGCCAACAACTCCGGCGGCGTGCACCTCGCCGACGCCGTCGGCGCGCCCATTGTCGAGCTGTTCGCGGGCACCGAGACCGTCGACCAGTACCGGCCGCGCTCCACCCGAGCCGAGGTGATCACCCGGCCCGTGGCGTGCTCGCCGTGCCGCCAGCTCGTCTGCCCGTTCGACCAGGAGTGCCTGGCCGTCGGGCCCGAGGAGGTCGTCGCGGCCGCCCGGCGGCTGCGGACCGTCGCGGTCGGCTGATGGCCGGGCGCCCCGTCGAGCACACCGACGACGGCCGCTACGTCGTGATCGACGGGCGCCGCTGGCGGGCCACCGACCCGGCCATCCCCGAGGGCGACGCCGCGGTCCTGCGGCGCTGGCTGATGGCCGCCCGCCGAGACGTCGGGACGACGAAGCGGGCCGCCGACGGCGACGGCGAGTCGGCCGCTCGGGCGCGGGTCCACGCGGCCAAGACCGCGCTGGGCGAGCGCGGCCCCGCCTGGTGGGACCAGACCGACGAGGAACGCCGCGCGCGCTGGACCGAGGGGCTGCGGCACGCCGAGCAGGAGGGGTTTGCGCCCCGGCCCTGAGTGGGTGCCCCGTGACCCTCCCGAACCCGAAGGAGCGATCGAGACCATGACCACCCCGCCGATCCAGGGCGACGAGAACCCGAACGACCCGAACCCGGCGAACTCCAGCGCGACGCTGGCCGCCTTCAGCGGTCAGGTACAGCGACGCCTCGGGCTGGAGACGCCGTCGGAGGCCGAGGTCCTGGTGCGCAGCACGCTGAACGAGCTCGGCAAGGCGGTCAGCAGCGGCCTGGCGCAGGAGCTGACGGTCAGCCTCCCGCCCGAGCTGTCGGCGGAGCTGCGCGCCCAGCGCCCGAAGGACGACGCGGCCCGCTCGATCACCAAGGACGCGTTCGTCGACGCCGTCTCGGGGCACGTGACGTCGGTCGACGCCGAGACGGTGGAGCACCAGGTCGAGCAAGTGCTGCGGCTCCTGCGCGAGTGGCTGCCCGAGGACCAGGTCGACCGGACCCTCGAGCAGCTGCCGGGCGACCTCGTCGCCCTCATGCGCTAGCCGCTCCCCTCACGGACGGCGGACGGACCAGTCCGCGCCGCCGTTCGCGCACGCCCTCCGGAAACGAACGGCGCTTTCGCTGCTACCGACGCAGCGAAGGCGCCGTTCGTTCGTCCGGGACGGGTCAGCTGGCGCTCGTGGCCACCTCGGTCTGCCGGCCACCGCCGCCCTGGCCGCCACCACCGTTCCCGCCACCACTGTTCCCGCCGCCACCGGTCGGCGGGTCCGGGTCGGGCTGGGGCTGCGGCTGGGGCTCGGGCTGCGGTTCGGGTCGCGGCTGGGGCTGCGGCCGCACCACGACCGGCGGCGGGGTGACGACGCGGGTCGGGCGGCGCGTCGTCGTCGCCTCGGTGCTGCGTCGCGTCGTGCGCGTCGTGGTGCGCGTCGTCGTCCGCTCGGTGGTGACCGTCGTCGCGGTGATCGCCGGCGGCGGGGCGGCCGCGGGCACGAGCGGCGGCGGCACCGCGAGCGCGGCCGGCGGCGGGGCGGCCGTGACGGTCAGCATCGGCGTCGCGCCCGTCGCGACGCCGACCCCGAGCACGCCCGCCACGGCGGTGGACACCCCGAGCGTCGAGCGCACGAGGACCCGTGGCCACGTCCGCGGCGCCCGGGGGGCCGGCGGCCGCAGCGCCGTGGTCGGGCCGGCCACCGTCACGGCCTCGTCCTCGTTGGTCACCTCGGACCAACGACACCACCCGTCCGGGGGTCACGGGTGATCGAACGAGTACCCACCGTCAACGTCGTTACGGCAGCGGTGACCAGTGCACCACCTTGGTGGTGGTCATCTCGTCGAGGAGCTCGGGGCCGTAGCCGAACCCGCTGCCCGAGGCGCCGCGGGGCTCCGCCGCGCCGCCCGGGGCGCCGCCGAACACCGCGTTGATCTTCACGGTGCCGACGGGCAGCTCGCGCCACGCCTGCTGGGCGTGCGCCATGCTCCCGGTGAGCACGGTGGCGGCGAGGCCGTGCGGGTCGTCGACGGCCTCGGCCAGGCCCTGCGCGAAGTCCTGCACCACGCGCACCGGCGCGACGGGCCCGAACGTCTCCTCGCGCAGGATCGCCATCGCGGGCGTGAGGCCCGAGAGCACCGTCGCGGGGTAGAACGCGCCCTCGCCGTCGGGCACGAACGCCCCGGCGTGCACGGTCGCGCCGTCGGCGACCGCGGCCGCCACGTGGCCGTGGACGTGCTCGCGGTGGCGGCGGTCGACCAGCGGGCCGAGGGCCTTCTCGCCGGGCTGCGACGGCCGGTACACCCAGCGGCCGGCCTCCTCGGCGAGCGCGTCGAGGAACGGCTCGGCCACCGCGGCGGCGACGTAGATGCGCTCGACCGAGACGCAGACCTGCCCGCCGTTGGCGTACGAGCCCAGCGCGGCCTGCCCGGCCGCCCATCGCGGGTCGACGTCGGCGTCGACGACGAGCGCGTCGTTGCCGCCGTTCTCCAGCAGCACGTGCGCCCCGGTGCCCGCGGCGGCCTGGCGGATCGCGCGGCCGGCACCGATCGAGCCGACGTGCGCGATGAGGTCGACGTCCGCGTGACCGGCGAGCGCGGCACCCGTCGGGCCGGCCCCGTCGACGATCTCCAGGACGCCCTCGGGCAGGAACGACGCGACGAGCTCGGCGAAGCGCCGGCCCAGGTGCGGGCAGCGCTCGCTGGGCTTGTGGACGACGGTGTTCCCGGTGACCAGCGCGGCCCCGATGAGGCCGCCGGCGACGGCGACGGGGTCGTTCCACGGGGTGATGACGGCGGCGACGCCACGGGGCTCGGGGACCATGAGGTCGGTCGCCGACCACGACCCCTGCAGCGACCGTCCCCGGTGCACCGGGCCCAGCTCGGCGTACTGCTCGAGGGTGCCGGCGGCCGCCAGCACGCCGCCCAGGCCGTCGTCGTACGGGCGGCCGGTCTCGGTCTCGTTGAGCCGGGCGAGCTCCTCGGCGACCGCGCGCACGGCGCCGGCGGCGTCGCGGACCAGGCCCGCGCGCTCGGCGGGCGCCGTGCGGGCCCAGCCGTCGCGGGCGGCACGGGCCCGGGCGACGGCGGCGTCGACCTCGTCCGGATCGGCCGGCCGGACCCGTCCCACGAGCTCGCCGGTGGCCGGGTCGTGGACCTCGATGCTGTCGGTGTCGAACGCGGTGCTCACGGGGCCGGGGGTTGCCCCTCGGGCCCCGTGGTACGCCTACCGTGCCGACAGTCTCGGGGGGAGGACCGTGTGGGCGGACAGCTGGAGGGCACGACGGCCGTGGTGACGGGCGCGTCGAGCGGGATCGGCGCGGCGACGGCCCGGGCGCTGGTCGCCGAGGGTGCCACCGTGGCACTGCTCGCCCGCCGCCGTGACCGGCTCGAGGAGCTCGCCGCCGAGCTGGGCGGGCGGGCCGCCGTGTACGAGGTCGACGTCACCGACGAGGCCGGGGTCGCCGACACCATGAGCGCGGTCGCCCGCGACCTCGGCGCCATCGACGTCCTGGTCAACGACGCCGGCTACGGCTCGATGGTCCCGGCGCTCGAGGCCGACATCGCGGAGTGGCGGACGATGGTCGACGTCAACGTCAACGGCGTGCTGCTCACCACCCACGCCGCGCTGCCGCACCTGCTCGACGCGGCGCGGGGTCCCCGCGGGATCGCCGACGTCGTGACCATCTCGTCGGTGGCCGGGCGCAAGGTGGCCTCGCCGGGCGCGGGCGTCTACGCCGCGACGAAGCACGCCGTGAACGCCTTCTCCGAGGCGCTGCGCCAGGAGCTGGGCGGCCGCCACGTCCGCGTCGGGCTCGTCGAGCCGGGCCTCGTGCGCAGCGAGATGACCGAGCACAGCGGCGCGGCCGCGGACGCCGAGGAGCGTCTCGAGCTCGGCCTGATGGAGCCCGAGGACATCGCCGACGCGGTGGTCTACATGGTCACCCGCCCCCGGCGGGCCGCCGTCAACGAGATGCTCGTGCGGCCCACCGAGCAGACGCGCTGACGACCTCGCGCGACCCACCGAGCAGCGCGGCCGAGCCGCCCTCGGGGGCCGGCCCCGGGTAGGTTGCCGGGGCCGGACCGGCTCGTGGCGAGGAGGCGTCCGTGGCCCTGGACCGCCTCGACGACCCCGACCACCCCGTCTACTCGATGGGGCAGGCCGCGGAGCTGCTCGGGGTCACGCCCGCGTTCCTGCGCAGCCTCGACGCTTCCGGCCTGCTGAGCCCCGGCCGCTCGGGCGGCGGGCACCGGCGCTACTCCCGCCACCAGCTCGACCGAGTCGCCGAGCTGCGCGAGCTGACCGAGCACGGCCACACCCTCACCAGCGCGGCGGAGATCCTCGACCTGCGTGCCGACCTCGACGGGGAGCGCGCCCGCCACGCCGCCACGACCGAGGAGCGCGACCGGGCGGTGCAGGAACGGGACACCGCCCGCGACGAGCGAGATACCGCCCGCCGGGAGCGCGACACCGCCCGCCGCGAGCGCGACGACGCCCGCGGAGGGGCTTGACCCCGCCGAAACCTCTTCCTACAGTTGCAGATATTCCGCGAGTCCACGGCAGGATTTCTGGGTGACCGGAGGAGGTGTCCACCGTGACCGTCGACGTGGTCGACCAGGCGGTCGTCGACGCCGAGTTCGTGGCCATCGTGCTGGCCGAGCACCCGTGGGACGACGGCCAGGGCGAGCCCTCGCCGCGCACCCCGCCGCCGACGGCTCCCACCCGGACCCGCCGCGAGCCGCCGCCGTCCGGCCGGGGCCCCGGGTCCGCAGGCCCGACGCGCCGGGTGCCGACGGTCGCCGCGACGCCGCAGGTCCGGCGACGAACCGGCCCGGGGCCGCGGTCCCCTCCGTCGCGGGTGGTCCCACCGCCCCCGTCCACGAGGAGGTGACCGCCGAGCGCGACGACGACCGGGGGTGGACCCGGTCCCCCCACACCACCCATCCACCGACCCGGCCCGGGGCCGAGCGGGACGACCGACGCAGCGGCCGGACGCCGCACGCTGACGCACGAGACGGTGCCGGTCCTGCTCGGTCCCGGGCCCTCGTCCGTGCGGTGCGCGACAGCTGCACGACAGCTGCACGACAGCGGAGGTACGACGCCATGGGACTGACCCGAGTCTGGATCGAGACGCTCGACGACGGCCTGGTCCGCGCCGACCACGTCGTGGAGGTCCTCGCCCACCGCACCGCGGCCTTCGCGGGCAAGCCCGCCCGCTGGCTGCTCGACGTCGTGCTGCCGGTCGGTCAGGGCGCCGGGACGACCGCGCAGTGGAACCTCGGTGCGTCGCACCGCACGCTCGCCCAGACCGCCGACGAGCCGCGGGGCGCCGCCGAGCGGCTCGTCCGCCTGCTGTGCGAGCTCGACGACTGCGACGCCGCGGGGGTCGTCACCGTCCGCCGGGACCCGGACGGGCTCCACCTGCACTTCCGGCCCTTCGCGTCGGCCGACGCCTCAGCGGCCCCGCCGACGCCCGTTCACGCCTGAGCCCCGAGGGCGAGCACCAGCACGAACGAGATCAGGTTGAACGACGCGTGGGCCGCCGCCGGCGGCCAGATCGAGCCGGTGCGCTCGTAGAGCACGGCGTTGACGACGCCCAGCACGAACGCGGCGGCGAACACGACGTTGAGCCCGTGCGCCAGCGCGAAGACCGCCGCCGTGAGGAGCACCGCGGCCACGCGGCCGAGCCGCCGCAGCACGCCGTAGCCCAGGCCCCGGAAGAGCAGCTCCTCGCCGAGCGGGACCACGAGCCCGCCGATGAGCACGACCAGCGCCGCCGCGACCGGCCCGCTGAACAGCGTCAGGGCCTCCTGCGGGTCGGACGTGTCCCCCGTGACGGCGACGTAGACGATGATCAGGACGCGGCTGAGCAGCCAGACCAGCACACCGAGGCCGACGCCGGCCGCGACCTGCCGCGCCCGCGGGCGCACGAGCCCGACCGCGGACACGCGCCGCACGCGCAGGGCCAGGGCGATCGCGACCGCCCCGAACGCCGACGCCGCGGACACCGCGACGAGGACGGGGCTGGCCGGCGTGCCCTCCGAGAGCAGCCCGACGGCGACCAACAGCGCGAGCTGCAGCACCACGTAGGCGACCGCGCCCACCCCGAGCTCGAGCCAGCCGAGCTCCCGGCGGGGCGCCGGGGCCGGGGCGGGATCGACCGCCGGCTCGGTCACGTCTCCCGGGCCTTGCGGGTCTCCCGGTCGTTGGCCTTCTGCACGGCGTCGACGAGCTCGTCCTTGTCCATCTTGCTGCGGCCCTCGACGCCGAGCTGCTGGGCACGCTCGTAGAGGTGCTCCTTGCTGGCGTTGGCGTCGACGCCGCCCGCGGTCTCACCGCTCGGGTCCGGCCCGCCGCTGCGCGCCCGCGAGTCCGAGGGGCCCTTCTCCTCCTTGGGCTCCCAGTGGTCGCCGACCTTCTCGTGGGTGTGCTTGAGCGCGGAGTACGCCGTCCGGCTGGCGCGCTCGCCCTTGCCGTAGGTCTCCTCCGCCGACTCCTTGGCCTGCGCGTAGGTGTCGCGTGCCTTCTTGTCCGAGCGCTGCAGCGTGGACGGCAGGTCCTCGTACTCGATGGTCGAGCTCCGCTCCGCTTCGTCTCCTGTATCCGACGGCATGCCGTCGAGGTACCCCCTCAGCCGCGCACGCCCACTTCCAGCTCCGCCACCGAGCTGACCACCTGGTTCGGCCGGTACGGGTACCGGTCCATCTCCGCGGGGTCGGTGACGCCCGAGAGCACGAGGATCGTGTGCAGCCCGGCCTCCATGCCCGCGACCATGTCGGTGTCCATGCGGTCGCCGATCATCGCCGTGGTCTCGGAGTGCGCGCCGATGGTGTTGAGCCCGGCCCGGATCATCAGCGGGTTCGGCTTGCCCACGAAGTACGGGTCCTTGCGGGTGGCGTGGGTGATGAGCGCGGCGACCGAGCCGGCGGCGGGCAGCGTCCCCTCCGGCGACGGGCCGGTCGCGTCGGGGTTGGTGACGATGTAGCGCGCGCCGCCCTCGATCAGCCGGATCGCCCGCGTGATCGCCTCGAAGGAGTAGGTCCGCGTCTCGCCGATGACGACGTAGTCCGGGTCGCGGTCGGTGAGGATGTAGCCGACGTCGTGCAGCGCGGTGGTCAGCCCGGCCTCGCCGACGACGAACGCGCTGCCCCCCGGGCGCTGGTCGTCGAGGAACTGCGCGGTGGCCAGCGCCGAGGTCCACAGGTGCTCGGCCGGGATGTCGATGCCGCTGGCCTGCAGCCGTGCCCGCAGGTCGCGCGGCGTGTAGATCGAGTTGTTGGTCAGCACGAGGAACTGCTTGCCGGCCTCGCCGAGGCGACGGATGAAGTCGCCGGCGCCGGGCAGCGCGTTCTCCTCGTGGACGAGCACCCCGTCCATGTCGATGAGGTAGTGCTCGAGGGGCTCGTCACTCACGCGGCCTCCTTCAGGTGCGTCGCGAAGAACCCGAGGATGCGCCGCCACGCGTCGTCGGCGCTGGGCCGGTGGAAGCCGAAGCCGGCGAAGCGCACGAGCAGGCCGTTGGCCGGGAGGTGCTCGAAGAAGCTGTGCCCGGCCTCGGGGTAGGTGCGCACGTCGTGGTCGACGCCCAGGCTCGTCAGCGCCGCCTCGAGCCGCTCCGGGTGCCCGCGCAGCGCGGGGTCGCGCGCGCCGAAGCTGGCGACGACCGGGCAGATGCCGGCGAGGTCGGTCTCGGCGTCGTCGGGGACCATGCCGTAGTTCGGGGCCGCGGCGGCGTAGTCGTGCCGGGCCGCCGAGAGCAGCGCGAACGTGCCGCCCTGGCAGAACCCGATGACGCCGACGCGCCCGGTGCAGTCGTCGCGGTCGGCGAGCCAGCCGCGCGCCGCCTCGATGTCGTCGAACACCGGGCCCTGGCCGGAGTTCATGGCCCGCAGCGTCGCCGCGACGCACGCCGGGCCGCCGCCGCGCGCGGTGTAGATCGCCGGGGCGACCGCCACGTAGCCGGCCGCGGCGAGCCGGTCGGCGTGGTCCTTGATGTTCTCGCCGACCCCGAAGGCGTCCTGCAGGACCACCACGCCCGGGAACGGGCCGTCCCCGACCGGCGGGACGGCCAGGTAGGCGGACTGGTGGCTGCCCGCGGACGCGGGGATGTGCAGGTCGGGCACGTCGGACACCCCAAGGATCATCGACCGGTACTGGCGGCCCCCGAGCCTGGCAGCATCCGCGGGGCGGTGCCGCATCGGAAGGAGCTGTCGCATGGGTGATCCCGCACGTATCCGGGTCGAGCAGGCCGACGGGGTGTGCCGGCTGGTGCTGGCGAGCCCGGAGCGGCACAACGCCGTCGACCACGCGTTCGGCCGGCAGTTCCTCGCCGCGACCACCGGTCCGGCCCGCGACGCGCGCTGCGTCGAGATCGTCGCCGAGGGCGCGAACTTCTGCGTCGGCGGCGACATCGGCGGGTTCGCCGCCGAGCCCGACCGCAGCCTCTCCGAGCTCGCCGACGCCTTCCACGCCGGCGAGCGCGCGCTGCTCGACCTCGCCGTCCCCGTGGTCGTCGGCGTCAACGGCTGGGCGGCGGGGATCGGGCTGTCGCTGGCGCTGTGCGGCGACGTCGTCGTGCTCGGCGAGGGCGCGCGGCTGCGACCCGCCTACACCGCGATCGGGCTGACGCCCGACGGCGGGATGACGGCGACCCTGCCCGCGGCGGCCGGGCGGGCGCGGGCCATGGACATGTTCCTCACCAACCGCCCGATGGGCGCCGCCGAGGCCCTTGCGTGCGGCCTGGCGTCCCGGGTGGTCGACGACGACTCCCTGCGTCTCGCCACCGACGGCGTCGCCGAGCAGATCGCGGCCGGGCCCACCGCGGCGCTCGCCGCGACGAAGCGGCTGGTCCGGCAGGCGAACGGCGTGCTCAGCGCCGAGCACCTCGACGCCGAGTCCGCGAGCATCGGCGAGCGCGGCAAGTCCGCCGAGGGACGCGAGGGCATCACGGCCTTCCTGGGCAAGCGGGCGCCGCGATGGCCGTCGGCGTCGTGAGTGATGTGGGTCGCCATCACGACCCGAATCGCTCACGTGGGTACGCCCACCCCATGGACATCAAGTACACCGCGGAGGCCGTGTCGTCCGGTGACGCGCGCAACGGCCACGTCCGCAGCTCGGACGGCGTCATCGACCAGGACATGACGATGCCGACGGAGCTCGGCGGCCCCGGTGGGGGCACCAACCCCGAGCAGCTCTTCGCCGCCGGCTACGCCGCCTGCTTCCACCAGGCGCTCAAGCTCGCCGGCGGGCAGTCGGACGTCGCCATCGACGACACGAGCGTCGAGGCCCGCGTCGGCATCGGGCCGGACTCCGGCAGCTTCGGGCTCCAGGTGTGGATCACCGCGACGGTGCCCGGGGCCGACCAGGAGACCGCCGACCGGCTGGTCGCCCGCGCCCACGAGCTCTGCCCGTACTCCAAGGCCACGCGCGGCAACATCGAGGTCGACGTCACGGCGAAGATTTGACGGTCGTGGGCCAGGCTGCAGGCGTGCGCCTGCCCCTGTCCCTGCGCCTCGTCGGCGCGCTGCGCCGCCGCCTCGGCGGCTCGGTCGCCCACCTCGACCCCGCCGACGTCCCCGCCGCCCGGGCGGCCGTGCTGCGCCTGCAGCACGGCCTGCTCGGGCGCGCGATCATCGGCACGCCGCCGCGGGACGTCGTCGTGGAGGACGCCCGCCTGCCCACCGCGGCCGTCCCCGACGGGCTGCCGGTGCGCGTCTACCGGCCGCCGTCGACGGACGCGCCGGCGCCGGTCGTGGTGAACGTCCACGGCGGCGGCTTCGTGCAGGGCGACCTCGACCAGTCCGAGTGGTTCTGCGCGCACGTCGCGCGGGAGGCGTCGGCCGTGGTCGTGTCGGTCGACTACCGCCTCGCCCCCGAGCACACGTTCCCGGTACCGGTGCAGGACTGCTACGACGCCGTGGCCGCGCTGGCCGCCGCGCCCGGGCGCTTCGGCGTCGACCCCACCCGGCTCGCGGTGATGGGCGACAGCGCGGGCGGCAACATCGCCACCGTCGTCTGCCTCATGGCGCGCGACCGGCGCCGCGAGGGCCGCGACGCCCCGGCGATCGCCGCCCAGGTCCTCGTCTACCCGGGCGTCGAGATCGTCGACGTGCTGCCCTCGGAGCGCGCGATCCCGGTCGCGCCGATCCTCTCGGCCACCGACATCCGCGGCTTCCACGCGCTCTACCTCGGCGGCGCCGACGGCACGCACCCCTACGCCTCGCCCCTGCGCGCCGACCTCACCGACCTGCCGCCGGCCCTGGTCCAGACCGCGGAGCACGATCCCCTGCGCGACCACGGCGAGTACTACACCGCCGCGCTCGAGGCCGCGGGCGTCCCGGTGCGGCACACCCGCTGGCTGGGCGCGGCGCACGGCTACGTCGCCACCGGTGGGCTGACCCCGCGCACGTCGCGGCAGGCCGTGGCCGAGGTGGCGACGTTCCTGCGCGGCTGGTTCGCCACGGTCCCCGACCGGCACCCGGCGTCACCGGGTTAGCGTGGAGCGCCGTGACACCGGATCGAGCCTCGGCGCCCCGCGCCCTGCTGCTCGGCCTGGTGGCGGCGCTGCTGGGCGCGGCGGCGCACGGCGCGGCCGGGGGCGCGCTCGTCGCCTCCCCCGTACCCCTGGGTACGGCGCTCGCCGTCCTCGCGACCACCGCCCTCGTCGGCGTGCGCCCCCGCGCGGTCGCCACGCTCGTCGCCGTCCTCGCCGGTGGTCAGCTCGCCCTGCACCTGAGCCTGCCGGTGCGCGCGGAGCCCGTGATGCACGCGCATGACCACGGCCCGCCGGTCGACGACCCGACGATGCTCGTCGCGCACCTCGCGGTCGCCGCGCTCGTCGCGGCCGGGCTCGCCCACGCCGACCGCGCCCTCGGGCACGTCGCCCGCCGGGTCGTCACCTGGGCCCGCCGGCTCGCGGGCCCGCCGCCCGCGGCGGCACGGGACACGCCGCCGGCGCCCCGTCCGAGCACGGCCGGGCGCCCCCGCCCGGCCGCCGTCGGCCACCACCCGCGTCGGGGACCCCCGTCGCCGCACCGGACCGGGCACCGCCCGGTCCCCGCCGCGACGCCACCCCGACCCGGAAGGACCCTGCCGTGCACGACCGACCATCCACCCCCGCGCGCCCTGCCCGATCCCGCCCGGCCGGCCTGCTGGCCGTCCTGCTGACCGGCCTGCTCGCCCTCGGCGCGCTCCTGCTCACCACCGGCACCGCCAGCGCCCACGACGTGCTGACCGGCAGCGACCCCGCCGACGGCGCCACCGTCCCGAGCGCCCCGCGGCAGGTGTCGCTGACGTTCGACGAGGCCCCCCAGGCCGAGGGCGCCGCCGTCACCGTCGTCGGCCCCGACGGCGCCCACCACGAGCAGGGCACCCCGACCCTGAACGGGGCCGTGCTCACCGCGGGCGTCGGCGCGCTGCCGCAGGCCGGCCGCTACGAGATCGGCTACCGCGTCGTCTCCGACGACGGGCACCCGGTCAGCGGCTCGGTGGCCTTCACGCTGACGACGCCCTCGCCCGCCGCGGGCGGGGCCGCGTCGCCGAGCGCGCAGGCCGCGGGCCCCAGCACCGCGGGCCCGAGCACCGCGCCCCCGTCGCCGGCCGCCGCGGCCGGGCCCGACACCTCGGGCGGCGGCGTGCCGGCCTGGGTGTTCGTGGTGATCGCGATCGTGGTCGTCGGCGGCGCGATCGCCCTCGTCCTCCGTCGCCGGGCCTGAGGGAAGGCCGGACGCCGGACGGGGCGAGGGGCATCCCCCTCGGATGCCCCTCGCCCCGACGCGCCCGGCCGGACCGGACCAGCTGCGGTCCCCGACTAGGGAACGATCTGCGCGCGGTCGTTCGGGTTGAGGTAGTCGAAGAACGTCTTCGCGTCGTCGGTGGAGAGCCGCACGCAGCCCGCCGACTCGCGGTCGGTGCCGCCGCCGTGGAAGGCGCGGCCGTTGCCGTCGAAGAACACGGAGTACGGCATCGAGGCGCCGTTGTACTCCTTGCTCTTGTGGTACTGGTCCTTCCACTGGATCACGAAGTCGCCGGTCGGCGTCTCCTGACCCTCGGCCCCGTGGCTCACGCGGTAGGGCCCGCTCGTGACGTTGCCGGCACCGTCGAGCAGCCAGGCGCGGTTCTCCGAGAGGTCCACGCACACCTTGATCCGCGCGTCCGTGCACGACGTCCCGCCGACGCCGGCGGCCCCGGCCGGGGCCGCCGACGCGACGCCCGTCAGCTGCAGCGCCCCGAGGCCGACCGCGGCCACCCCGACCGCCAGCCGACCGGACGACACCCGCGTCGCCCCTCTGCGATGCCTGCCCGCCATGCGTCCTGCCCCTCGCTGTGCCGAACCCGCTCTGCCGGACCGTCCCCCCGACGGCCGGGACGGGAACGGCAGGCCCCACGGCGCCGTCCGCCGGTCACAACGAGCCGGTGACGGACAGGTCACGGAGGGTGGACGTGGTCCGGCGCACGTCACCGGGACCGGTTCGGAGCACAACCGGTGTGGGTTTGCAACAACGGGTGGAGGAGGTCCCGGACGTAGTGGGACGATTCACCCAGACGATGCGACCGCTCGGGCGAACGCGTCGTAGACCTCGTCGCTGAAGAGGACGAAGCGAGCCTCACGAACAGCACTGTCCGTGGTCCGCACCGTCGTGACCGCGATCCGGGCCGCGTCGCCGAGCGGCCATCCGTACACGCCGGCCGACACCGCGGGGAACGCCACGGTCCGCGCGCCGAGCTCGTCGGCCACCCGCAGCGACTCGCGGTAGGCCGAGGCGAGCAGCTCCGAGCGGTCCTCGTTCTTCGCGTGGACCGGACCCACCGTGTGGATCACCCATCGCGCGGGCAGGTCACCGGCGGTGGTGGCGACGGCCTGCCCCGTCGGCAGCCCGTCGGGCAGGGAGGTCCGGCGCAGTTCCCGGCAGGCCTCGAGGATCGCCGGCCCGCCCCGGCGGTGGATCGCGCCGTCGACACCCCCGCCGCCGAGCAGCCCGGAGTTCGCGGCGTTGACGACGGCGTCGACCTCCGCCGTCGTGATGTCGCCGCGCTCCAGGGTGATCTCCGGTGTCCCCATGCGCGCGGAGTACCCGCCGCGCGGGCCGGCCACCGGCGCCCCTGGGACGATCGGGCGGTGAGCGACACGCAGATCTCGGTGACCGGCACCGTCGACGCCCCCGTGGAGCGGGTCTTCGCCCTGCTCGCCGACCCGGACCGGCACCCCGACCTCGACGGCAGCGGCACCGTCCACGCCTCGCACACCCACCTCGCGATCACCGAGGTCGGCGACGTGTTCGTCATCGAGATGGAGCACCCCGCCCGCGGCCGCTACCGCGTCGAGAACCACGTCGTGCGCTACGAGCCCGACCGCGCGCTGGCCTGGATGCCCGCCGCCGTCGGCAAGCCGCCCTCGGGCCACGTCTGGGGCTGGGAGCTCGAGTCCACGGCCGACGACCGGACCGCGGTCCGGCACTACCACGACTGGGCGGACGTCACCGACCCCGAGCTCCTCGCCCGCGTCCGCGAGGTCCCGCCCGAGGCGATGGAGGAGACGATCGCCAACCTGGCGGCGGCCCTCGCCTGATGTGCGCCACGCGCGCTGGTGACACTCTGGAGAGATCGTTCTGGAGAGGTGCTCGCCGGTCCGTCGGTGGCGATCCGGCCGCGGCCGACCGGCGAGGGTCGAGCGCTCGGGCAGCTCTCCATTTCGATCTCTCCAGAGTGCCGCCAGCGTCGCGAGCGCCGAGTCACGGCGCGAGGGCGCGGAAGTCGTCGCCCGGTGGGGCCTCGAGGTCGTGGCGGGTGCCGTCGGGGCCGGTGAAGGCCAGGCGCCAGGCGTGCAGGCCGGTGCGGGTGTCCGGGTTCTTCGTGAACAGCGGATCGCCGACGAGCGCGTGGCCGATCCACGCCAGGTGCACCCGGATCTGGTGGCGGCGGCCCGTGGTGGGGGTGACGGCCAGCAGCGTCCGGTCGGTGCCCTCCCCGAGCCGCTCGAACGTCGTCGTCGAGGGGTAGGTGTCGCCGGGCAGGACGGCGTCGGCGGGCACCGACCACACGCCGTCGGCGACCGTGATCGCCTCGCGCGGCGCCGCGATGCGGACGCGGTTCTTGCGCCCGACCGACAGCGGCAGCTCGATCGTGCCCCGCGCGGGCAGGCCGGTGCCGGCGGCGACGGCGAGGTAGGTCTTGGCCACGGTGCGGTCGGCGAACTGCCGGGTCAGGCCGCCGTGGACCTCGAGGCGCCGGGCGAACAGGACGACGCCCGAGGTCACCTTGTCGATGCGGTGCGCCGGCCACAGCTGCTCACCGGCGTCGGCGGCGACGCGCACGAGGTCGGTGTCGTGGCGCTCGCCCATCACCGACCAGCCGGCGGGCTTGTCGAGGACGAGCAGATCGTCGTCGCGCAGCAGCTCCCGGCCGGCCCTGACCTCGTCCCAGGTGCTCACGCCTCGTCGCAGGTGCTCACGCCTCGTCGAGGCCGAGCGCGTCGAGCAGCGTGCGCAGCTTGACGCCGGTCTCGGCGAGCTCGTCGGCCGGCCGCGAGCCCGGCACGATGCCCGCGCCGGCCCAGAGCCGCACGCGCTCGCCGCGGACCTCGCCGCAGCGCAGCGCCATGACCCACTCGCCGTCGCCGCGCGCGTCGGTCCAGCCGACGGCACCGGTGTAGAAGCCGCGGTCGAACGGCTCGATCTCGGTGATCGCCGCGTGGGCGACCTCCCGCGGGACCCCGCACACGGCAGGGGTCGGGTGCAGCGCCTGGGCCAGGTGCAGGGCCGAGACGTCCCGGCCCGCCACGCGGCCGCGCACGGTGGTCGACAGGTGCCACAGCGTCGGCGTCGCCACCAGGCACGGGGCGTCCGGGACCTCGAGATCGTCGACGAGCGGGCGCAGCCGGGCCGCGACATCGGCGACGACGAGGGCGTGCTCGTGGCGGTCCTTGGCCGACGCGAGCAGGGCCTCGCCGCGACGGCGGTCCTCGTCGGGGTCGGCGGCGGCCCGGGCCGCGGAGCCGGCCAGCGGGTTCGCGGTGACCTCGGTGCCGTGGCGGGACAGGAGCAGCTCCGGGCTCGCGCCGAGCAGGGTGCGGGGCGTGCGCAGGCCGTCGGTGGGCAGGTCGACGGCGAACAGGTAGCTGCGCGGGTCGCGACGGGCGAGCTCGCGCAGCATGGGCACCGGGTCCACCGGCGCGTCCGCGACCACGTCCACCGCCCGCGCCAGCACCACCTTGTCGAGCCCGCCGGCCGCCATCCGCGCGAGCGCCTCGGCGACCATCCCCTCGTACGCGGCCGGGGCCGGGTCGGGGCGCAGCTCACCGGTCGGCGGGCTGGTCACCGGGTCGGCCACGAGGACCGCGCCGAGCGGGTCCGCCCGCTCGACGTCCTCGGGCACGACGAGGTGGGCGGGCGCCGCCGGGTCGAAGGGCAGGGCACCGACGGCCAGCGCGTCGTCACCGAGCTCGCGCAGCCGCCGCAGCACCGCGTCGGCGTCGGTGGACGGGAGACGCAGCCGCGTGCCGCGGGCCAGCAGGGCGCCCCGCGGGCCGGAGAACCACGACCCGCTCCCGGGCGTCCACGCGCGCAGCAGACGGACAGGGTCCGGAGCGACCGGGAGAGGGGTGGCCGGGCTGGTGCTGGTCACGTCCCGCTCCTCGTCTCGCGCTCGGCGGCTCCGCGGCCCGGTGTCGGCCGCGATGGCATCGTGGTCCGTACGGCCACCTCGCGCCCGTCGGACCCCGACACCCACCCTCCGCGCCGGGTGCCGCCCGGTCCAGCGCAGCGAACGTGACGCGCCGCACCGAGCACGACACCGTGACGAACGGGAGGACCAGGACGTGACGCCGATCCTGCCGCGGTGGCGGGCCGACCTGCGCCTCGGCACCCGGATCGCCGTGATGCGCGCGGGTGGCCTCGCGCTCGCCCTGCGCGGCGACCCCGTCGCCCGCCTGATGCACCGGCCGTGGCGCCTCGACCCCTACCCGACGTACGCCCGGCTGCGCGCCGACGCGGCCGCCGCCGGGGGTGTGGCCCGCAGCCGCACCGGGATCAGCGCCGTCGCCACCCACGAGACGTGCACCGCGGTGCTGCGCGACCGCCGGTTCGGGGTCCGTCTGGCGGACGGGCGGATGCCGTTCGACCCGACCAGCGACACGGAGCGCAGCGGAGCTGGAGCCGACGGAAGGGACGCCTCGACGCCGACGTCGGAGCAGGACCCGACCGACCCCGGCACCGCGCTCATCGAGCCCATCGACCTGTCGCTGCTCGCGCTCGACCCGCCCGACCACACGCGGCTGCGCCGCCTCGCCCAGCCGACGTTCGCGCCGAAGCGGCTCGAGCAGTACCGGCAGTCGGCGCGGAAGGTCACCGGCCGTCTGCTCGACGACGCCGCCGCCCGTGGCACGTTCGACCTCACCGCCGACCTCGCCGCCCCGCTGCCGATCAGCGTGATCGCCGAGCTGCTGGCGAT
Source organism: Actinomycetospora chlora (assembly GCF_039542135.1). Lineage (NCBI taxonomy): Bacteria > Bacillati > Actinomycetota > Actinomycetes > Pseudonocardiales > Pseudonocardiaceae > Actinomycetospora > Actinomycetospora chlora. The sequence continues at coordinate 73,814 of NZ_BAABHO010000004.1, read as the reverse complement.
CCCCGACGTCGACACCCCGCGCTTCGCCCGCTGGGGCCGGGCGCTGGGCGCCGCGCTCGACGGCGTGCGGTCGGTGCGCCACGCGCACGCCCTCGCCCGCGCCACCGCGGACCTGCGGCTGCTGTTCGCCGACCTCGTCGAGCGCCGCCGCGCCGACCCCGGCGAGGACGTCATCTCCCAGCTCGTGCACGCCCTCGACGAGGAGACGGTGACGCTCGGCGAGCTCGTGTCGCTGGCGCAGCTGCTGCTCGTCGCCGGCTTCGAGACGACCACCAACCTCGTCGGCAACGCGGTCCGCGCGCTCCAGGCGTCGGGGTCGTGGGACGACCTGGTCGCCGACCCCGGGATCGCCCCCGCGGTGGTCGAGGAGACGCTGCGGTACGACCCGCCGGTGCAGCTCACGGCCCGCTTCGCCCACGAGGACGTCGAGATCGGCGGGCGGCGGCTGCGCAAGGACTCGGGGGTGCTGGTGCTGCTGGCCTCCGCCGGGCGGGACCCCGCTGCCCACGCCGACCCCGACCGCTTCGACGTCCACCGCGAGCAGACCACCGCGCACCTCGCGTTCTCCGGCGGGGTGCACTACTGCCTCGGCGCGGCCCTGGCGCGGATGGAGGGCGAGGTGGCCCTGGAGATGCTCGCGGAGCGGATGCCCCGCCTGCGTCCGGCCGGTCGGATGCGCCCGCGCGTCGCCACCGTCCTGCGCGGACCGCAGCGTTTCCCCGTCCGGGTGGGCTAGCGTGCCCGCGTGCCCGAGCTCCCCTCGATCTCCCACGTCGCGCTGTCGGTGACCGACCTCGGGGCGAGCCTGCCCTGGTACCAGCGCCTGTTCGACGTCGAGCCGGCGATGACGCTGTCCGACGGCCCGTTCGAGCGGAAGGTGTTCGCGCTGGCCGGCGGGCAGCTCTTCGGGCTCACGGCCCACGACACCGCGCGCTCCGGCGACCGGTTCGACGTCGTCGCCCCGGGACTCGACCACGTCGGGTTCGCCTGCGCCGACCGGGCCGCCGTCGCCGCCTGGCAGACCCACCTCGACCAGATCGGCGTGCCGCACAGCGGCATCGTCGAGGCCGACTACGGCTGGGCGCTCTCGTTCACCGACCCGGACGGGAACGCGCTGGAGTTCTTCGCGCTGGCGTCCTGAGGGGCGCGCCGGGCCCACACCGGCGCGTGCTCGGGAAGCACCCCGACGCCCACGAGCCGGGCCGGGACGACCTGCAGGGCCGGCAGCCGCCGGAGCAGTCGCAGCGGCGCCGGCAGCCGGTCGCGGCCGAGCGCCCCGCCGCCGAGCGCGGCCCGGACCACGACGCGGTGCGCGAGGCGCTGCGCGGTCTGGGTGGCGACGGTCGGCAGCCACCGCCGGCGCTGCACCCGCGCGGCGGCGCGGTCGACGGTCGCCGGGTCGGGCGGGGCGGCCGCGAGCACCGGGCCGAGGGCGCGAGCGGTGGCGACGGCGTCCTGCACCGCGAGGTTGATACCGACCCCGCCGATGGGTGACATCGCGTGCGCGGCGTCGCCGATGCACAGCAGCCCCGGCGCCGACCAGCGCCGCAGCCGGTCGAGCGTGACGCGCAGGAGCTTGACGTCGTCCCAGGACCGCAGGCCGTCGACGCGGTCGCCGAGCCAGGGCAGCAGCTCGCGCAGGTCGTCGCGCAGCACCTGCACCGGGCGCCCGCGGTACTGCGCGTCGCGACCGCGCGGGATGAGGTAGGCGACCTGGTAGTGGTCGCCCCGGTCGAGCATGACGACCATCCGGCCGTCGCTCACGCGCCCGAGCCCGCCCGCCGGGTCCTCGCCGTCGCCCCGGGGGAGACGGAACCACCACACGTCCATCGGCACCGCGAAGTCGCGCCGCGGCAGGCCCGAGAGGGCGCGCACCCGCGAATCGCGCCCGTCGCAGGCGACGACGAGGTCGGCGGCCAGCTCGTGCTCGCCGCCGTCGGTGTCGCGCCAGCGGACCTCGGTGACGCGGCCGTCGCGGCGCAGCAGGTCGGTGACCTCCGCGTGCCGGCGCAGCGTGAACGTCGGCTCCTCCTCGGCCGCCCCGGCGAGCATGTCCAGCAGGTGCCACTGCGGCACCATCGCGACGAACGGGTGCGGGACGTGCAGGCGCCGCAGGTCGCCGACCTGCGCCGGCCCGGCGTCGAGGACGACCCGCACGGTCTCGATCGCCTTCCACGGCAGCCGGGCGAAGCGGTCCCACAGCCCGAGCTCGTCGACCAGCGTCATCGTCGACGGGTGGACGGTGTCGCCGCGGAAGTCGCGCAGGAAGTCGCCGTGCTTCTCCAGCACGGTGACCGCGACGCCGGCGCGGGCCAGCACCAGCCCCAGCACGATCCCCGCCGGCCCGCCGCCGACCACCGCGCACGTCGTCCGCTCCACGGGCCCATCCTCCCCGCCCGACGCCACCCGACCCAGCACGTTCCCCTCGTTGCCGCACCCTCCTTTCGGCCAGGAACCGGTTGTCGCAGGAGTAGTGCGACAACGCAGCGCCTGCGACAGACTCTGGCCCGTGGAACCGCACACCGACCTCGTGGCGATGCACATGAGCGACGGGATCGTGGACGCGCCGACGTCGATCATCTTCGGCGTCGTCGCCGTGCTCGGGCTCGCCGTGTGCGTGGCCCGCGCGCGCCGCGACCTCGACGACCGCACCGCGCCCATGGCGGGCCTCGTGGCCGCGTTCGTGTTCGCCGTCCAGATGCTGAACTTCCCGATCCTGCCCGGCGTCAGCGGCCACCTCCTGGGCGGCGCGCTCTGCGCGATCCTCGTCGGTCCCTACGTCGGCGCGATCTGCGTGTCGATCGTGCTGCTGCTCCAGGCGCTGCTCTTCGCCGACGGCGGCCTCTCCGCGCTCGGCACCAACATCACCAACATGGCGCTGATCGGCACGTTCACCGGCTACGGCGTGGCCCTGCTGCTGCGGCGCGTGGCCACCCGCAGCCGCGGCGGGCTGGTCCTCACCGCGTTCGTCGCGGCCTGGGTCAACACCGTCGTCGCCTCGCTCGGCTTCGTGCTCGAGTACGCCATCGGCGGGCAGGGCCTGGCGCTCGGCACGGTGTTCGGGCTGATGACGGGCTTCCACGCCCTCATCGGCATCGGCGAGGGGATCATCACCGCGCTCACCGTCGGCGCCGTCGCCGCGGTGCGCCCGGACCTGGTCTACCTGACGCGCACCGCCACCCCGTCGCTGGAGATCAAGGGGGTCCGGGCGTGAAGAAGCTGCCGCTGGCCTTCTACGCCGGCTTCCTCGTCGTCGCCCTGCTGCTGGCCGGGGTCGTGTCGTACGCCGCGAGCAGCAGCCCCGACGGCCTCGACGCGGTGACGCAGACCGGCTGCCAGCTCGACGAGGCCGGCGAGCCGGTGGGCGGGCAGTGCATCGCCCAGAACGCCGGGGAGCACGCCACGGGCGGCAGCCCGCTGGCCGACTACACCGTCGGCGGCTCCGAGGGCACGACCGGCCTCGCCGGGGTCATCGGCGTGCTGGCCACGCTGGTGCTCGCCGGCGGGCTGTTCTGGGTCCTCAGGAGGCGGTCGCGCGACGAGACGCCGAGCAGGGTCGAGTAGCGGTGGGCGCCGGTCACGCGCACGCGCTGCACCGCCCCGGCGACTCGGTGGTCCACCGGCTCCCGGCGCACGTCAAGATCGTCGTCGCGTTCGTCATGGTGCTGGCCGTGGTGGCGACGCCGCGCGACGCGTTCGCCGTGTTCGGGCTGCACTTCCTGCTGCTCGTGGGCATCTGGGTCGCGGCGCGCATCCCGCCGGGCTGGCTCGCCGCGCGGGCGCTGATCGAGGCGCCGTTCGTCGTCCTCGCGGTGCTGCTCCCGTTCTTCGCCGCCGGCCCGCGCACCGAGTGGTGCGGCATGTCCCTGTCGGTCGACGGCCTGCTCGCGGGCTGGAACATCCTGGTCAAGGGCACGCTCGGCGTCCTGGTCTCGGTGACGCTCGCGGCCACCACGCCGCTGCGCGACCTCGTCTCGGGCCTCTCGCGGCTGCGGGTGCCCTCGATGGTCTGCGTGATCGCGACGCTGATGCTGCGCTACCTCGAGGTGATCGGTGCCGAGGCACGGCGCATGCGCCTCGCGCGCCTGTCGCGCGGCCACGACCCGCGGTTCGTGTGGCAGCTCGGAGCCACGGTGCGCTCCGTCGGCGCGCTCTTCCTGCGCTCCTACGAGCGCGGCGAGCGCGTGCACCTCGCGATGCTCTCCCGCGGCTACACCGGCACCATGCCGGCGTTCACCACCGCGCCCGCCTCGGCGGTGACGTGGTCGGTCGCGCTGCTGCCCGCGGTCGCGGGGGTGCTGCTGGCGGCGTCGGCATACTGGGCCTGGTGACCGCGTCCCTGGAGGTGTCCGGCCTCGCCTTCGCCTATCCGGACGGCCACCAGGCGCTGTTCGGGGTGGACCTGCGCATCGAGCGCGGCGAGCGGGTGGCGCTGCTGGGACCGAACGGCGCGGGCAAGACGACGCTCGTGCTGCACCTCAACGGCGTGCACCGGCCCGGCGCCGGCCGCGTCGCGGTCGGCGGGCTGGAGGTCACCCGCGAGAACCTGCAGGAGATCCGGCGCCGCGTCGGCATCGTGTTCCAGGACCCGGACGACCAGCTGTTCATGCCCACCGTCGGCGACGACGTCGCGTTCGGACCGGCGAACTTCGGGGTCACCGAGCCGGAGCTCTCGCTGCGGGTCAAGGAGGCGCTCGACGCCGTCGGGGTCGCCGACCTCGCCGACCGCTCCCCCATGCACCTCTCCGGCGGACAGCGCCGGCGCGCCGCGCTGGCGACGGTGCTGGCCTGCGACCCCGAGATCCTCGTGCTCGACGAACCGTCCACCCACCTCGACCCGGTCGCCCGCCGCGAGCTCGCCGAGGTCCTGCTGGGCCTGGACCGCACGATGCTCATGGTCACCCACGACCTGCCCTACGCCCTGCAGCTCTGCCCGCGCTCGGTGGTGATCGACGGTGGCGTCGTGGTCGCCGACGCGCCGACCCGCGAGATCCTGGCCGACCCGGACTTCCTCGCCGCCCACCGCCTCGAGCTGCCGTTCGGCTTCGCGCTGGGCTGAGCGGGGAGTCCCCGGACGCGATCGTGCTGGCCATCTCGGGCCCGTCCTGGTTCGCTCGGACGTCAAGACGGGCGGCTCCGCTCCGACTCCTCGACGGAGGCCCGATCCCGGGCCGTCGATCCGGAGGAGACACCGATGAAGTTCCTGCTGGTGCTGCACAACAACCCCGCCGTCCTCGAGGCGCTCGGCCCGGACGAGCAGCAGAAGCTGATGGACGGTCACGGCGCGTTCATCGAGGCGACCCAGGCGTCGGGCGAGCTGGTGGTCACCCAGGCCCTCGGCGATCCGTCCCAGAGCGCCGTCGTCCGGGTGCGCAACGGCGTCCCGGTCGTCACCGACGGGCCGTACCTCGAGGCCAAGGAGTTCCTCGGCGGCTACTACCTCGTCGACGTCGCCGACCGCGACCGGGCGCTCGAGCTGGCCGCACGGATCCCCGACGCGAGCATCGACCAGCTCGGGGTCGAGGTCCGGCCGGTGATGTTCGAGGCCGGCCTCGAGATGTGACCGACGCTGGACGGAGGAGCAGGACGATGCGGGTCGAGGACCTGGTGCGCGACCTGGCGCCGCAGGTCCTCGGCGCGCTCGTCCGCCGTCACGGCCAGTTCGACGCCTGCGAGGACGCCGTGCAGGAGGCCCTGCTCACGGCGTCCGAACGCTGGCCCGTCGACGGCGTGCCGGACAACCCGCGGGCCTGGCTGACCACCGTCGCGTCCCGGCGGGTGGTCGACGACGTGCGCAGCGCGACGGCCCGCCGGCGGCGCGAGGAGACCGCGGCCGCCCTGGCCGGCCTGGCCCCCGACACGCCGGCGCCGGAGCGGGCGCCCGGCGTGGACGACAGCCTGGTGCTGCTGTTCCTGTGCTGCCACCCCGCGGTGACGCCGGCGTCCCAGGTGGCGCTGACGCTGCGCGCCGTCGGCGGCCTGACCACCGCAGAGATCGCCGCCGCCTTCCTCGTGCCGGACGCCACGATGGGCGCGCGGATCAGCCGCGCGAAACAGCAGATCCGGGCCGCGGGCGCCCGCTTCGCGATGCCGCCCGCCCCGGAGCGGTCGGCGCGCCTCGCGGTCGTCCTGCACGTGCTGTACCTGGTCTTCAACGAGGGGTACACCGCGACGTCCGGCGACGCCCTGGTGCGGACGGACCTCGCGAGCGAGGCGATCCGGCTCACCCGGATGCTGCACCGGCGGCTCCCCGACGACGGCGAGGTCGCCGGCCTCCTGGCCCTGATGCTGCTGACCGACGCGCGTCGCCCGGCCCGCACCGGGCCGGAGGGCGACCTGGTCCCGCTCGCCGAGCAGGACCGCAGCCGGTGGGACCACGACCTGATCGCCGAGGGCACGGCGCTCGTGGGTGCCGCGTTGACCCGGCCCCCGCTCGGGCCGTACCAGCTGCAGGCGGCGATCGCCGCCCTGCACGACGAGGCGGCCGACACCGACAGCACCGACTGGCCGCAGATCGCGGCGCTCTACACGGTCCTCGACCACATCGCGCCGAACCCCGTCGTGAGCCTCAACCGGGCCGTCGCCGTCGCGATGACCGACGGCCCGGAGGCGGGGCTGTGCCTGCTCGACGAGCTCGACGACGGTCCCCTCGCCACCCAGCACCGCCTGCCCGCGGTGCGTGCCCACCTGCTCGAGCTGGCCGGCGACGCCGACGCCGCCCGCGGGTACTACCGCCTCGCCGCGCAGCGCACGGCGAGCAGCCCGGAACGCCGCTATCTCCTCGCCCGGGCCGCCACGCCCGGGGGACACGGACCACCCACGACCCCGAAGGGCACGACATGACTCTCGAGCAGTTCCGCGAGCGGGCCGCCGGCGAGCACGGGCTGGTGGTCGTGTCGACGACCCGCGCCGACGGATCGGTGCAGTCGAGCGTCGTCAACGCCGGCGTGATGGACCACCCGCGGCACGGGACACCGATCGTCGCGCTCGTGGCGGCGGGCGGCTCGGTGAAGCTCCGCAACCTGCGGGCCCGGCCGTGGATCACGATCACCGTCCGCACGGGCTGGCGCTGGACGACCGTCGAGGGCTCCACCGAAATCGCCGGGCCGGACGACGCGCTCCCCGCGGTGCCCGACGTCCCGGCGTTCCTGCGCGAGGTGTTCACCGCCGCGGGCGGCACGCACGACGACTGGGCCGAGTACGACGCGGTGATGGCGCGCGAGCGGCGCGCGGCCGTGCTCGTCACCCCGACGCGGGTCTACGGCGTCTGAGTCGGCTCCGGGTCCTGCGGCGCGCCGGAGAGCGCGGCCAGGGTGCGCACGACGTGGGCCTCGACGGCGTCGCGGGCGAGGCCGAGACCGGTGAGCGTCCCGGCGCCGTCCTCGTGCTCGAGCAGGGCCAGCAGGATGTGCTCGGTGCCGACGTAGTTGTGCCCGAGGCGCAGGGCCTGCCGGAACGTCAGCTCCAGCACCTTCTTCGCGTCGGCGTCGAACGGGATGAGCGCGCCGATCTCGGCCGACGCCGGGGGCAGGTGGCCGACGAGCGTGCGGCGCACGGTCTCCGGCGACACGTCGAGGGCCCTGATGGCCTGCACCCCCAGCGACTCGGGCTCGTGGAGCAGCCCGAGCGCGAGGTGGACGGGGCCGATCTCGGCGCTGCTCGCGCTGCGCGCCTCCTCCTGGGACTTCACCACGACGTTGCGGGCGCGCGGGGTGAAGCGCCCGAAGCCGTCCGCCATGTCGATCTCGCCCGAGCCCTTGGGCACGAACCGCTTCTGGGCCGCCTGCTTGGTGACGCCCATGCGCTTGCCGATCTCGGTCCACGACGCGCCCGAGCGGCGGGCCTGGTCGACGAAGTGGCCGATGAGGTGGTCGGCGACCTCCCCGAGGCTCTCGGCCGCGAGCACGGCGTCCTGCAGCTGCTCGAGCGTGTCGGAGTGGACGGAGGTGATCGCCGCGATGAGGTCGTCGAGGCGGACGGGCTGTGCGGGTGTCGGTGGCATGCGTCCACTCTAGGTTGACGATGGGGCTGTTCGTCAACCTCGGGTGGACGGCGGTCGAGGTGTCGACGACGTCGGCGTCGGTCAGAGCTCGAAGGTGAACCCCCACCACGGCGAGGCCGGTCCCGCGGTCCCGTCGGGGCCGACGGGGGTGACCCGCCAGCGCCCGGGCTGCGACCCGCCGAAGGTGTGGCGGACCGAGGTGCTCGTGATCCCCGCCGTGATGCCGTCGGCTGGCTCGAGACGCCAGTCCGGGACGGGGCTGCTGCTCCCGTTGAGGAACTGGACCTCGACGGTGTAGCTCGCGGCGCCGGCAACCGGCGACCAGCGGAGGTCGAGGTCGCGGGGGTAGTGGGTGAACGCGGACCCGTCGGAGGGCGCGAGCTGCTGCGGCGTGGCGAGCGCGCTCGACCCGTCCGTCGCCCGTCCGAGCACGAACCCGCCGCCGGCGCCGAGCACGAGGAGCAGGGCGGCGGCGAGGACCAGGAGCGCCGTCGAGCGCGGCCGCCGGGGTGCGGGCGCCGCCACGGTCGCCTGCTGCGGCGGCGCCGGCGCGGTGGCGACGCCCCGGGCGGGAGACAACAGGGGGGCCGGGGACGGCGGCGGGACGGGCGGCGGGGGACCCGCCGGGGCTCCGCACGTCGTGCAGAACCGCTCGGCCCCGAGGCGCGCCCCGCAGCGCCGGCACACACCCACGTGGTTCCCCCTCGCCCGGCGGCACGCGCCACCGGTCGGTCCGTCGCGGCGCCCGTCGGCCGCGTTACGGCGTCAGGCGATCCAGAACCGCAGGGTCGGGGCGGTGTCGGCGCCGTGCGGGCCCGACGACGGCCACGCCTCGTCGAGGCGCCCGCCGCAGTGCTCGATCACGGCCAGCGACGCGGGGTTGTCCTCGCGGCACGTGACGAGGAAGGGGCCGACGCCGCGGGCGCGCAGGTGCTCGACGCTCTGCCGCAGGATCGCGGTGGCGTAGCCCCGGCCGCGCTCCGCGGGCACCACCGCATACCCGACGTGGCCACCGACCACCGTGAGCGTGGCGGTGAGCGTCTGCCGGATCGACGTGCGCCCGACGACGCGGCCGTCGACCTCGGCGTAGAGGAACGTCATCGGCACGCGGCCGGGCGGCAGGTCCTCACCGCGGTGCTCGCGGCCGAGACGGTCGAGGTAGGCGAGCCACGGCTCGCCGTCGGGCCAGAGCCCGAAGTCGAACCCGTCCGGGGCGAGCGCGGCCTGCGCGGCGCGGGCGACCTCCTCGTCGGACGGGCGCGGCGGACGCAGCAGGACCTCGGGCACGCCCCCACCCTCACCCCGCCGCACCTCGACACGCCCCTGTGATCCACCGCACACTCGACGTCGATGGCGGTGATGCGGGCGGGCGACCGGTGGGCGGCGGCGGTGGAGGCCGACGTCGGTCCGTGGCTGCGCGATCAGGGCGCGCACTACGGCTGCAGCTGCGTCGAGCCCGACGGCACCCACACCGTCTCGTGGTACGTCGAGCCCGGTTCCCCGCACGCCGCCCGCCGCCGCGAGCGGGTGCTGGTGTTCCGCGCCGGCGACGACGTCGCCGGGCCGTGGGAGATCGAGCTCGCCGAGCGCCGCGCCACCGAGCCCGGCGTGCGCCCGCGCGAGACCGCCGGCGTCGCGACCACCACCGACCGGGCCGGGCTCGCGGCGGCCGTGGCGGCGCTGCTGCGCGGCGGTCTGGCGGGCCATCGTCGGCGGCCGGCGCGGGCACCCCGCGAGGCCGTGGACCTCGGCTCGCCGGTGCTCGGGCTCGTCCTCGGGGTGGCGATGCTGCTCGGCGCCCGGCTCGACATCACGCTCGCCCCGGGGATCGTCGCGCTCGCCCTGCCCCTGCTCGGCGTCAGCGCGTGCCGCGTCGTGGCCCGGGTGCTGCGCGCGGCCGCCCGACCCGGGAGGTGAAGTCGCCCACGCCGGGACGAGGAGGGCCCGCCCGGCGGGGACGATGGAGGTCCCGACGAAGGAGCCCCGTGGTGCCCGCCTCGCGCACGGACCAGCCGACCCCGAGCCCCGCTGCGATCCCCACCCCCGCCTCCGTCCCTTCCCTCGCGAACCTCCGCGACCTCGACGGCCTGCCCACCACCGACGGCGGCCGCACCCGTCCCGGGGTGCTGTGGCGCAGCGACGCGCCCCTGCCCGGCGACGCGACGACCCACGGTCCCGGCGGGCTGGCCTGGCCGCCCCCGACCGTCGTCGACCTGCGCAACCCCGAGGAGCTCGAGGGGCACCCGCACCCGCTGCCCGCCCTCGGGTCGCGGCTCGTCGAGCTGCCGCTGATCCGGGCCCTGGCCCCGGATGTGCTCATGCGCGGCGCCCCGCCCGAGCGCGAGCAGCGCCGCACCCTCGACGAGCTCTACCTGCTGCTGGTGCGCATCGGCGAGGCCTGGCTGCCCGAGCTCGTCCGCCTCGCGGCGCACGCCCCCGGCCCGCTGCTCGTGCACTGCGCTGCGGGCAAGGACCGCACCGGGGTCGCCGTCGCGCTGCTGCTGCGCGCCGCCGGCGTCGAGCGCGCGGCGGTGGCCGCCGACTTCGCCGCCACGAACTCCCACCGCGTCGCGCTGCGCGACCGTCTCGCCGCCCAGAACAGCGTGCCCGCGGACGCCGACCCCGCCCGCATCGGCGTGGACCCGGCCCACCTCGAGCCGGTGCTCGACCTGCTCGACGCCGACCCGCGCGCCCCGTTCCGCGAGGCCGGCGTGCCCGAGGCCGACCTCGACGCGTGGCGCGCTCGTCTGGTCGACGGACGCTGACGGGGCATCCGGCGCAGCCGCCGGCGCCCCCTGTGGGGGGCCACAAGCAGGCGGTCGCGATCTCTGTGGGCGGGCACAGTGCCCGGGGGCGGACGCTCGCGAACACTGGGGAGCGGAGCGGGTCGACCAGGAGCCCGTGGAGCGCCGACCCCCCCGAGGTGACGACGATGGACGCCCCGACGACGTGCCCCTGCTGCGGGGTCGTGGTCATGCCCCGCGAGATGTCCTACGACTTCGACGGCGAGACGATCGCGTCGCTGACGCGCGAGGTCGCCTACCTGCGCGCGACCGTCGCCCGGCTGCGCGGCGGCCCGGCTCCCGTCGTGCGCCGCGGCCACCTCGACGCGGTCCCCGCCGTCAGCGCCTGACCCCGGCCGGACGGCCGCTCCCCGCCCCGGCGGCGCGCAGACGCGCGACCGCCGTGGCCGGGTCGAGGGCCGGGCCCGACCAGCGGACGACCACGCCGTCGACCGCGTCCCTCGCGCCGGCCACGAGGTCGGCGGCCAGCGCGAGCCCCGTCCGCGCGGCCTCGGGCCCGTCGCCCGCCGCGCGCATCGTGTCGACCACGGCGTCCGGCACGACGACGTCGGGGACCTCGTGGCGCAGGTGCTCGGCGTGCCGGTAGCCGGTCAGCGCCCCCACCGAGGCGAGCACCGGCACCGCGTGCCCGGCCGCGCGCAGGGCGTCGACGATCGCGCCGAGCCGGTCGAGCTCGAACACCGGGCGGGAGACGAGGAACTCCGCCCCGGCCGCGACCTTGGCCAGCGCCCGCTCGATCTCGTGGGCGAGGTCGTCGGAGCCGGGGGTGAAGCGCGCGCCCAGCCGGAACGCGGTGGCCTCCCCGAGCTCGACGCCGTCGGCGTCGACGCCGCGGTTGAGTCCGGCGGCGAGCTCGAGCAGCTCCGGCCCGTCGACCTCCCACACGCCGTCGCGCACCGCCTGCTCGGCGTGCACGGGCGGGTTGCCGGTCTCGCACACGAGCGTGCGCAGGCCCAGCGCGTGCAGGCCGAGCAGGTCGGCCTGCAGGGCGAGCAGGCTCGTCTGCCAGCTCGTGACCGTCAGCGCGGTGTCGACCTCGACGCGGTCGTGCAGGTGCCGGGCGAGCCCCGCGGGCGTCGTGGTGCCACGGCGGGTCCGGGGGCGGCTGACCCAGAGCACGCCGGCCCCGCCCGCGACGGCCCGGCGGGCGCGCGCCAGGTGCTCGTCGGGCGTGCCGGCGCCGGCGACCTCGGCGGCGACGAGGAAGTCCCGCCGCCGCAGCCAGCGGTCCACCGCCCCGCGTCCCGGGCCGGGGCCGTCCTCGTCGTGGGGCGCCGGCTCGGCCACGGGCCCGACGACCCGGACCGGCCCGGTCGGGAGGCTCTCCACCGGCTCGCCGCGGTGGCCCGACCACGCGTCGTGGGTGGTCAGGGCGGTGGCCGCGGCCGCGATGTCCTGCGGGGTCGTGCCGCAGCAGCCGCCGACGAGCCGCGCCCCGGCCTCGACGTAGCGCAGCACGTAGCGCGCGAAGTGCTCGGCGTCGCCCGCGAAGCGCACGCTGCGGTCGGCGACCACGTGCGGCAGCCCGGCGTTGGGCTGCGCCGACAGCGGCGGTCCGTCGGTCGGCCCCATCCGGCGCACGACGTCGAGCAGGCCCTGCGGCCCGAGCGTGCAGTTGCTGCCCACGGCGACGACCCCGGCGTCGGCCAGGCGCGCGACGACGTCGGCCGGCGACTCCCCGGTGGCGGTCAGCGGCGTGCCGTCCTCGTCGACGAACGTGGCCTGGGCGACGACGGGCAGGTCGCTCACCTCGCGCACGGCGCGGACCGCGGCGACGAGCTCGTCGGCCCGGCTGAAGGTCTCCAGCAGCACGACGTCGACGCCGCCCTCGGCGAGGGCCTCGACCTGCTCCCGCACGGCCGCGGCGGCGCGGGCGGCGTCCACGGGCGTCCCCTGGCCGGGCGGGGTGGCCGGCGACACCGAGCCGGCGACCCACGCCGGGCGCCCGGCGCCGTCCCGGGCCGCGGCGGCCAGGCGGGCCCCGGCCAGGTTGATCTCGTGGGTGCGGCGGGCGAGCCCGTGACGCTCGAGGCGCGGGCGCGAGGCGCCGAACGTGTGGGTCTGCAGGACGTCCGCGCCCGCGGCGAGGTAGCGCTCGTGCAGGGCGGTGACGAGCTCCGGGGCCACCACGCAGAGCTCGACGCCGGGGCCCTCGACGCGGCCGCCGCTGGCCCGCGCGAGGGTGCCCATGGCGCCGTCGCAGAGCAGCACGCGGCGCGCCAGCGCGTCGGCGAACGCCTCGCTCACGTCTCCATCTCCCCGAGGATCTCCAGCGCGACCTGGGCGGCGAGGCGGTCCCGGTGGTTGTCGAGGCGCAGGCCGCTCTGCTCCTCGGCGCGGCGCAGCCGGTAGCCGACGGTGTTGGGGTGGACGTTGAGCGCCCGCGCGACGCGCTGCGGGCTGCCGTCCTCGAGGAAGTAGCGGGCGAGCGTCCGCAGGAGCTCGGTGGTGCGCTCGGAGCGGTCGGTCGCGAGCCGGCCCAGCACCTCGCGGGCGAAGGCGCGGGCGGCCTCGGGGTCCGGGATCTGGAGCAGCAGGCGGTGCACGCCGAGGTCGTCGAAGCGCAGCACCCGGCCCGCCCGGCCCAGGCGGCGGGCGGCCTGCAGGGTGCGGCGGGCCTGGTCGTAGGAGCGGGCGATCTCCTGCGCCGCGCCGACGGGTCCGCCGACGGCGACGGTCACCGGCCAGCGCGCGTCCGGGTCGGGCACCCGGCCCCGCGCCAGGCGCCGGGCGCACGCCGCCCCGACGGCGACGGGGTCGGCCGGCTCGGGCACGACGGCGACGGTCTCGGTGTCCCGGACGACGGTCAGCGCGCCGGGCGCGGCGGCGACCAGGTGCTCCTCGGCCTCGCCGAGCAGGCTCGCGGGGCCCGCGCCGTAGGCGTCGTCGTCGTCCGGGGAGACGACCACGACCCGGTGGGCGACGCCGGCGTCGAACCCGACGTGCTCGGCCCACTGCGCGGCCTGGTCGGCGTCGCGGGCGCGGTCGAGCAGCAGTCCCGAGACGAGGTCGCCGCGCACCTGCCCGGTCGCGGCGGCGAGCACGCGGTCGCGGCCGGCGAGCACCCCGACGACGGTCGCGGCGTGCTCGGCGACCAGCAGCAGGACGTCGTCGCCCGCGAGGGCGTCCGGCCGGTCCCGGGCCGCGGTGTCCTCCTCGGCCAGCAGGAACGCCGGCACCTCCCGCCCGAGCAGCACCGGCGCCACCACCTGCACGCGCGTGCCCGCGCCCGGCACCCGCAGCGCGCGGGCCGCCCCGGCGGCCACCTCGAGGGCGCGCGACCAGGCACCGTCGTGGGCGTCGGCGAGCACCCGCGCGGCGACCTCGGCGGCCCCGAGCCCCAGCGCCGCGGCGTCGAGCACCTCGCGGTGCGGGCCGACGACGGCGGCGAGCACCCCGAGCTCGCCGGCCATCACCGCTGCCACCGCCTGCGCGTCGGCCGACGGGGCGGCGACGAGGCCCGAGAGCCGGCGGTAGAGCGCGACCAGCCCGCGGGGGCCGCCCGCGTCCGGGCGCGGCACGGCCCCACCCGTCCCGGGCTGCCGCGTCGTCGTCACCCGCCCAGTCTCCCCCGCGCCGCGGTGCAACGCCCGGATCGTCGTCACCCCGGACGGGTCGGCGTCCCGCGCGCGAGACATGATCGGGGCATGCCCGATCGCGCGCCACGCATCGCCGTCGTCTTCTACTCCGCGACGGGCAACGTCGCGAAGCTCGCCGAGTCGCTCGCCGAGGGCGCCCGGGAGGCGGGGGCCGAGACCCGGGTGCGCCCGGTCGCGGAGCGCGCGCCCGTCGAGGCGATCGAGGCCAACCGGCGGTGGAAGGCCTGGGTCGAGGACAACCCGTACGACACCGTCGCCTCGCTCGACGACCTCGAGTGGGCCGACGGTCTCGCGCTGGGCAGCCCCACCCGCTTCGGCAACAGCGCCGAGCAGCTCAAGGCGTTCCTCGACACCACCGGCGGGCTGTGGGCGCAGGGCAAGCTCGCGGGCCTGGTCGGCACGTCGTTCACCAGCGCCTCGACGGGGCACGGCGGCCTGGAGGCCACGATCCTGTCGATGAACAACGTGCTCTACCACTGGGGCGCGCTCGTGATGCCGCTCGGCTACGCCGCCGACCCGTCGCTGATGTCGTCGGGCAACCCGTACGGCGCGTCGTGGGTGTCGCGGAAGTCGGCGGCCCCCGACGACGGTGCGCTGCAGGCCGCCCGCGTCCAGGGCACCCGTCTGGCGCAGGTCGCGGCCAAGCTCATCGCCTGACCACGGCGCCCTGGGGCACGATCGGCGGCGTGCTGGAGGCGTACGCGGACGCGGCCGAGACGGTCGCCGGGCTGGTGGGGCGGATCCCGGACGACGCGTGGGAGCGCCCCGGGCTCGGGGAGTGGGACGTGCGGGCGCTGGTCGGGCACACCAGCCGCGCGTTCGTCACCGTGCTGACGTACCTGGAGCGCCCAGCCGAACGTGAGGACGTCGACTCGCCCGAGGCGTACTACGCGCTGCTGCCGGCCTCGTCGGGCGGCGGCGTCGACCAGGCGGCGGTGGCCCAGCGCGGGCGCGACGCCGGCGCGGCGCTCGGGGACGACCCGGCGGCGACGTTCGCCGACCTCGCGCACCGCGCCGTCGCGGCCGCGCGCGCCGCCGACCCGGACTCGGTCATCACCACCATCGCGGGCGGGATGCGCGTCGCGTCCTACCTGCCGACGCGCACCGTCGAGCTCGTGGTCCACGGCCACGACGTCGCGGCGGCGACCGGCCTCGACGTGGCGTTCCCCGAGGCCGTGACCGCCGACGTGGCGGCCCTGCTCGCCCGCGTGGCGGTCCGGCAGGGCCAGGGCTCCCTGCTCCTCCCGGCCCTCACCGGCCGCGCCCCCCTGCCCCCGGACTTCTCGGTCGTCTGACCCCCACGTGCGTGATCTTCGGAGCTATAGCTCCGAAGATCACGCACGAGCCGTCAGCGGCGGGTCCAGGTGCAGTCGCCGGAGAAGTGGACGGCCTGGTCGGAACTCCGCACGGTCATGGTGGAGGGGCCGGTGATCGCGTCGTTGGCGATGATCGCGGAGAACTCGCCGGACGTGTCCCGGAGCCGTTCCCAGTAGCAGGAGCCCCCCGATCCGTCGGTGCGGTAGGTGCCGGCGGCGAGCTCGCTCCCGACCAGGTAGGTCCCGTTCCCGAACGGCCCGTTGACGGACGGCATCGCCGACGTCGTCGCCGGCGCCGCCGCCGAGTAGCTCGGGTAGCTGGAGGAGCTCGACGAGGAGGACGAGTAGCTCGGTGTGCCCGACCGCGAGGACACCGCGTTGCTGAACGCCGACGCCCACAACATGCAGATGAGCAGGCCGACCGCGCCGAGGATCGCCCCTGCGGTGCCGAGGCCCCGTCCCTGTCCGCGCGGGATCCGGTTGAGGCCGACGAGCGACAGCACCAGACCGAGCGGGCTGAGCACCCACGAGACGATGCCGAGGATCGGGATCAGGGCGAGCACGGCGCCGACGAGGGCCACGACGAACCCGCCGGTCGCGAGCCCACCGTTCGGGCGCGGAGGCGGCGGCAGGTAGGGCTGCTGCGGCGCGGGCGGCGGTGCGAACGACGAGCTCATGGCGGTGATCCCCCCGACGAGGCGGCGCGGGCCGGCGACTCCGGCGCGCTCGGAGATCTCTCGCGCACTGCTCACACGGCGTTAACCCCTCGTCCGAGCGCTCCCTCAGCTTTCGCTCGAACGGGCTAGCGAGGGGCCTCCGACCCTCGTGAGTGATCCGGGTCGTCACCACGACCCGGATCACTCACCTGCCGAGCATCACCCGGCCGAGCCCACCGCGGCGACGGCGTCGTCGAAGCGCGCGGCGAGGTCGAGGTCGATCGCCGTGACGACCTCCTGCTTCTCGTTGCGCGCCCGCACCGTCAGGGAGGTGGGCGTGCGCTCCACGATCCGCAGCCGCTGGCCCGTGTCGCGCTCGACGCCGCGCATCCGGTCCAGGAGCAGGTCGAGGTGCTCCGAGGGCAGCGAGACGGTGCGCTGGATGCCGGAGAGGTCGCCCGACCACTCGGTGAGCTCGCGGCCCAGCACGCGCTCGAGCTCGTCGGACTCCACCGGCTGCGGGCGGCCCTGCGCGCCCTCGGAGGCGGCGTCGGGCGGCAGGGTCGGGCCGGTGCCCCGCAGCTCGGCGGGCAGCACGCGGGCGATGCGGTCACCGAGGTCGCTGTCCTCCGCCGCCAGCTGCCCGGTGACGGCGGTCAGCGCGTAGCGGGCGCGTTCGGGGGTCCAGCCGGTGCGGCGGACCACGGCGTCGACGAGCGCCGCGTCCGTCGAGGCGCCGCCCCGGCTCGGGTGGTCCACCCCGGACTCCTGCTCGAGCAGGTTCGGGACCGCCGCGGCGAGGGCACGGCGGTCGTCGTCGGACAGGTGATCGGCCAGCGTGGCGAGCACGGCGTCGGCGGCGCGGCGGGCGTCGTCGTTGTCGAAGCCACCTCGGGTGGCCACCCCCGCGAGGAACTCCTGGTATCGCATGGGTCGGGGCCTACCCGACGATCCGCCCGGGCACGCCCGCCGATCAGCAGAACGCCGACGGGGTGGCGACCTCCCCGGTCCACACGTACGCGAGCAGGGCCGGACGCTCGCCGGTGGTCATCGCGTGCGGCTGCCACGACGCGTGGTGCACGACGACGCCGGCGGGCCGCACGCCCTCCAGCCAGCCGATGGTCGCGCCCGGCAGGTAGAACTCCTCGGCGGGGTGGTGGTGCGGCGGGTAGTGCAGGTGCGGCCCGAGCAGCAGGAGCCCCACCGCGACGTCGTCCCCCTCGGCGAGCGTGGCGTGCGCGTAGCCGTCGAGGAAGCCCGCCGACGGCGGCTCCCGCACGTACGACGGGGTCTGCGTCCAGCGCGCGCCCGCCGCGAGGGGATCGACGACGGCCGCGAAGGCGTCGTCGACCTCCTCCGCGGCCCTGGCCACCGCGGCGTCCCGGTGCGCGAGCACGGGGAACCCCGGCCCGGGCCCGCCGGGTACCGGCGCGGCACGGTTGAGCGCGGCCGCCGCGTCGGCGTGGTCGGCGGCCAGCGCCGACCGCAGCCGGGTGATCAGCGCGTCGAGCACGGACTCAGTCCAGCGCACGGCGCACGAAGCCCTGGATCCCGATCGTCCCGAACAGGACGCAGGAGAACACCAGCGCGAGCAGGCAGATCCACATCGGGAGGTGCGGGACGGCCGGGGTCAGCGCGCCGCGCAGCCCCTCGGAGACGTAGGTGATCGGGTTCAGCGCGCAGATGACCTGGAACCAGCGCAGGTTCCCGAGCTGCAGGAACGGGAACTGCGTCGAGCCCGTGAACAGCAGCGGCGTGATCACCAGCGCGAACACGACGTTGATCTTCCGCGGCGACACCAGCGTGCCCAGGACCAGCCCCGCCGCCCCGCCGGCGAGCGAGCCGAGCACCAGCAGCACGGCCGCGATCGGCAGGCCCGACAACACCCAGTTGACCTCGTCGAGCACGATGTAGCCGACGGGGATCATCACCAGCGAGCCGAACAGGCCCCGCGACGCCCCGAACACGATCTTCTCGACCGCCACCAGCCGCGTGGACAGCGGCGCGAGCAGGCGGTCCTCGATCTCCTTGGTGTACGAGAAGTCGATCACCAGCGGGATCGCCGTGGCCTGCACCGCCACGAAGAAGGCGTTGAGCGCCAGCAGCCCGGGCAGCAGCAGCTGGGCGTAGCCCGGCGTCACGTAGCCGAGCTGGCCCAGCACCACGCCGAACACGAAGAGCAGGAAGAACGGCTGCATCAGCACCTGGCTGATGAAGCTGCCGAACTCCTTGCCGGTGACCGCGAGGTCGCGACCCAGCACGCCGAGGAACGCGCGGCCCTGGCTCGGGCCGACCCGCGCCGGAGCACTCACCGCAGCCCCCTCCCCGTGAGATCGATGAACACGTCCTCCAGGGTCGGCTCACCGAGCTCGACCTGCGAGACGGTCGCCCCGGCCTCGGCCACCGTGCCC
Source organism: Actinomycetospora chlora (assembly GCF_039542135.1). NCBI lineage: Bacteria > Bacillati > Actinomycetota > Actinomycetes > Pseudonocardiales > Pseudonocardiaceae > Actinomycetospora > Actinomycetospora chlora. Next base: position 55,026 of record NZ_BAABHO010000004.1, on the reverse strand, counting down.
AGCACCGGCGCCAGGGCGGCGCCGGCCTCGCCGTCGACGCTGACCCGCAGGTGGGTGGCGTCGGCGCCGTCGGCGGTGAGGTCCTCCACGCCGGCGACGCCGCGGCGGGCACCGAGGCGCCCGCGCAGCGCCTCGACGTCCGCGCCGGTGAGCACCAGGTCGATCGTCGCCTCGCCAGGCAGCCCCGCCACCAGCGCCGACGGGGTGTCGAGCGCGAGCAGCCGCCCGTGGTCGACGATGCCGACCCTGTCGGCCAGCTTGGCCGCCTCGTCCATGTCGTGGGTGGTGAGCACGACGGTGACGCCGGAGGCCGCCAGCTCGGTGACGCGGTCGTGGACGAACAGCCGCGCCTGCGGGTCGAGCCCCGTCGACGGCTCGTCGAGGAACAGCACCTGCGGGTCGTGCATGAGGCCCCGCGCGATGATCAGGCGCTGGGCCTGGCCGCCGGAGAGCTCGTCGGGGTTCGTCGAGGCCTTCTCCGACAGGCCCATGCGCTCGAGCAGCTCGTCGGCCAGCGCGCGGCGCCGGGCCCGGGGCACGCCGTGGTACGCGGCGTGCCAGACGAGGTTGCCCCGCGCGTCGAGCGAGCGGTCGAGGTTGGGCCGCTGCGGCACGACCCCCAGCACCGCCCGGGCCCCCACCGGGTCGGCCGTGACGTCGATGCCCGCCACCGTCGCCAGCCCCGCCGTCTTGGTGACGCGCGTGGTGAGGATGCCGACCGTGGTGGTCTTGCCCGCGCCGTTCGGGCCGAGCAGGCCGAACACCTCGCCGCGGCGCACCGCGAAGCTCAGCCCGTCCACGGCGGCCGTCCGGCTGCGCCCGTAGCGCTTGACGAGGTCGCGCACCTCGACCGCCGGCGCCGTGCCGTCGGTGCGGTCGCGCGCCGGCGGCGCGGCGGTCTGCGTGCTCACCCGTGTCCTTTCCGGCCGCCGACCCCTGCGGCGGACGCCCGATCGACGCTACGCCGGGGGGTCCGACAGCCTTCTTGTTCATTTCCGACCGTGCTCCCTCGACATTGGTCGAGGTCAAGCGTCGGCCGGGGGCACCGGCACGTGCACCAGCCGCGGCCCCGGCCCGGCGAGCCCGCGGCGCACGGCCGCGCGGAGCTCGTCGACGGTGCCGACGCTCTCGGCGGGGACGCCGTAGGCCTGGGCCAGCGCGAGGTGGTCGATCGCGGGCAGGTCCAGGCCCGGCACCTTCGGCGTCTGCTCCCGCGCGGCGAACCACTTGAGGATCGCGTACTCCCTGTTGTCGAGCACGATGATCGTCACCGGCACCTGCAGCGACGCCGCGGTCGCCAGGGCCTGCACGGAGTACTGCAGCGAGCCGTCGCCGATCGTCGCGACCACCGGGCGCGACGGGTCGGCCAGGGCGACGCCGACGGCCGCGGGCAGCCCGAAGCCCAGGCCGCCCGAGGCCGTGAAGTAGGAGCTGCCCGGGCGGTCGATCGGCAGCCGCGCCTGCTGCACCGCGCGGTGCGAGGGCGACTCGTTGACCAGCACGCCGCCCTCGGGCCACTCCTGCGCCAGCGTCGCGAACAGCTCCTCGGCCGACACCCGCCCCTCGCCGCCCGGCGTCGGCGCCCCGAGCTCCTCCCGCGCGGGCGGTGTCACGCGGTCGGCAGGCCCCGGTCCGACGCGGTCGAGCAGGGCCCGCACGGTGAGGGTGGGGTCGGCGACGACGGCGTCACCCATCGGCGCGCGGGCGGCCTGGTCGGCGTCGGCCGTGACCTGCAGCAGCCGGGTCCCGGCGGGCAGGAACGCGCCGGGCACGTAGGGGTAGTAGCGGAACACCGCGGCGCCGAGCACGAGCACGACGTCGTAGGCGGCGAGCGCCTTCGCCACCGGGTCGATGGCCATGGGCAGCGGCCCGCGGAACAGCCGGTGGCCCGTCGGGAAGCCGACACGGCCCTCGACGGGCGGGGAGTGCACGGCGGCGCCGAGGCGCTCGGCGAGCGCGACGGCGTCGTGGAAGCCGCCGGTGGCGTCGACGTCGCCACCGACGACCAGGGCCGGCGCGCGGGCGCCGTCGAGGGCCTCGACGAGCACGTCGAGCCCGGCCGGGTCGGGCGCGGCACGCTGGTGCACCCGCCGCGCGGTGACCAGGTCGACGGCCTCGGTGACCGGGTCGATCTCGGCGCCCCAGTCGTCCATCGGGATCGAGACGAACACCGGGCCCCACGGCGGGCTGGTCGCGGCGTGCACCGCCCGGGCCAGCACGGCGGGCACGTCGGCCGGCCGGGCGGGCTCGAGGGAGAGCTTGACGGCGGGCCGCGGCAGGACCGTGGCGTCCGGGTTGGTGAGCAGCGCCTCGAGGTTGAGCATCGGGCGCACCTGCTGGCCGGCCGTGACCACGAGCGGGGCTCCGTTGGCCGCCGCGTTGACCAGCGCGCCGACCGCGTTGCCCAGCCCGGGCGCGGTGTGCAGGTTGACCAGGGCAGGCCGCCCGGTGGCCTGGGCGTAGCCGTCGGCGATGCCCACCACCGCGGCCTCCTGCAGGCCGAGCACGTAGCGGAAGTCGTCGGGGAGCTCGGAGAGCATCGGGAGCTCCGTGGAGCCCGGGTTGCCGAACACGGTCGTCATCCCGTGGGCCCGGAAGACCTCGAGCGAGGCCTCCCGCACCGTGCGTCCGCTCCCCATGCCCGCGCCCTCCCGTCGTCGACGTCGTCGTCGTGCGACGGCGGGGGTACCCCGGCCGCCGAGGACCATCCCGGTGGGGGGGCTCCGGGACGGCGCTCGGCGGTCAGCGAGGTCGGTGGAGACGCGAGACGCGGATGTGCACGTCGCGCAGCCCGTCGTCGTCGAACTCGCGCCGCATCTCCTCGGCGCGGAGCGTGGCTTCGACCCCTTCGTAAGGGCCGTGGGCGTCGAGCTCGCCGGTCTCCGGGTCGAACACCAGCACGACGTAGCCGTCGCACTCGTCCAGATCCGCAGCCGCGGCGAGCAGGGCCGCCGACCGATCGTTCAGCACGCTGATCACCTCCACCTCGTGCATCGCCACCATGCGGCCCGGTGTGACACCTCGGGGCGAAGTTGGCTCGTTCGGGTCACGAACACCAGCCGTCGGCGTGTCGCGCTTCCACCGGAACGGAGCCGTTGACGCGCGATCGCCGGGCGCACCCGTCCGCGGGTGGTTACGGTGCCGCCGTGGCCGCCGACGTGCCCCTGCCCGCCCGGGATCTCTCCGCCGAGGTCGTGCCGTTCGTGCTCGACGTGCCCGAGGAACAACTCGCTGACCTGCGGGAACGCCTGCGCCGGGTGCGCCTGCCCGAGCCGGCCACCGACCCGTCGCAGGGCCTGGGGCTCGATGCGGTCACCGAGCTCTGCCGGGCCTGGCTCGAGGAGCACGACTGGCGCCGCGTGGAGGACGAGCTCAACCGCCGCGGCGGTTTCCGCACCGCGATCGACGGTCTCGGCGTCCACTTCCTGCACGTACGGTCACCAAGAAGTGACGCACAGCCACTGATCGTCACCCACGGGTGGCCCGGGTCGGTGATCGAGTTCCTCGACGTCCTGGACGCCCTCACCGACCCCGGCGACGACTCCCTGCCGGCCTTCCACGTGGTCGCCCCGTCGCTGCCGGGCTACGGGTTCAGCGACAAGCCGACCGGTCCCGGCTGGGGGGTCGAGCGCATCGCCGACGCCTGGGCCGAGCTGATGGGCCGCCTCGGCTACGACCGCTTCCTCGCCCAGGGCGGCGACTGGGGCGCGATGATCACGACGGCGCTGGCCGTCCGGCACCCCGACCGTGTGGCGATGATGCACACGACGATGCCGCGCGCCCGCCGTCCCGAGGGCTTCGACGACGACCGGCTCGACGCCACCGAGCGTGGGTGGCGGGAGCAGGCCGAGGAGTTCCGGCGCACGGGTGCGGGCTACTCCGCCCAGCAGCGCACCCGCCCGCAGACGCTCGGCTACGGCCTCGTCGACTCCCCCGCCGGGCAGCTCGCGTGGATCGCCGAGAAGTTCGTCGTCTGGACCGACGGCGACGGCTTCGGCGGCGTGCCCCGCGACCGCGTGCTCGACAACGCGACGATCTACTGGCTGACCGCGTCCGGGGCGTCCTCGGCGCGGCTGTACTGGGAGAGCTTCGGCGGCATCGACGTCACCTCGCCGGTCACCGTCCCCAGCGCGGTGTCGGTGTTCCCGGCCGAGATGGACAAGGTCCCCCGCGCCTGGGTCGAGTCCCGCTACGTCGACCTGCGGTACTGGAACGTGCTCCCGACCGGCGGGCACTTCGCCTCGCTCGAGGTGCCGGGCGACTTCGTCGACGAGCTCCGGGCCGCCTTCGCCCTCGCCCCCTGATCCGCAGCGAACGGCCTATCGGCGTGCTCCGTTGAATTCGCCGCTTGTAGGCGTCCGATGTCCCCGTTGATCACGGGATGACGACGATCTTCCCGACGTACCCGGAGGCCGCGAACTCCTCCTGCGCCGCGTGGATGTCCGCGAGCGCGTAGCGCGCCGCGATCCGCGGACGGATGCGTCCCGCGACGGCGTCGGCGACGAGCTCGGCGAAGTGGGTCCGGGTGTGCATCGACGACCCGACGAGGCTGATGTTGTGCAGGTAGAGCCGGCGCAGGTCGAGGTCCACGCTGTAGCCACCGACCGCCCCGGCGATCACCCACCGGCCGCCGTCGCGGTTCCGGTCGAGCAGGGCCGGCAGCAGCGGTCCGCCGACGACGTCGACGACGGCGTCGAGCGGTGCGCCCGCGGCGTCCGCGACCGCGTCGGCGACCGCGCCCGGCTCGGGGCCGCGCAGCACGACCTCCGCGGCGCCGGCCTCCCGCAGCGCCTCCTCCTTGCCCGGCGCGGTCAGCGCCACGACGCGCGCGCCCCGGGCGGCCGCGAGCTGCACGGCCGCGAGCCCCACGCCGCCCGAGGCCCCGGTGACCAGCACCGTCTCGCCCGCCGTGACGCGTCCGCGCGCGAGCATCCCGGCCGCGGTGCCGTAGGCGATCGGGAGGCAGGCGAGCTCCTCGTCGGACAGCGGTGAGGCGCCGACGTCGTGAGCGCGCGCGTCGAGGCACACGACGTACTGCGCGAAGCCGCCGTCGGCCTCGCTGCCCAGCAGGCCGACCGGGCCGGCGTCGGGGCCGTCGCCCTCGTAGAACGCGTTGTCGACGACGACCCGCCGGCCCTCGCGCGCGGGATCGACGCCCTCGCCCACGGCGGCGATCTCGCCGGCGATGTCGCCACCCTGGATGCGCGGGAAGGTGATCGGCCCACGCCAGCCGGAGAGCGCGTCCGGGTCGCCGGGCAGCCCGTAGGCGCCCTGCCGGGTCCAGAGATCGGTGTTGTTCAGCGCGGCCGCCGTCACCCGCACCAGCACCTCGCCGGCCCCGGGGTGCGGCACCGGCACCGTCCGCAGCTCGAGCGCCTCCGGCCCGCCGTGCCGTGTCAGCACGGCCGCGTCCATCGTCTCCGGGATCATGCCCACCTCCGACTACACTGGTCTGTGAAGTCCGACCGTAGGTTCACAGACCTGTGAAGGCAACCATGACGACGCTCACCCCCGGCGCCCGGCGCATCCTCGACGTCGCCTCGGAGCTCTTCTACGCCCACGGCATCCACGCGGTCGGGGTGGACACGATCGCGGCCGAGTCCGGCGTCACGAAGCGGACGCTCTACGACCGCTTCGGCTCGAAGGACGAGCTCGTCGCCGCCTACCTGCGGGCGCGCGACGAGCGCTGGCGCGCGCGGGTCACCGCCGCGGTCGAGGCCGCCGACGACCCGATCGGGCGGGTCCTGGCGCCGTTCGCCGTCCTCGAGGAGTGGACCGCCGAGAGCGACCGCGGCTGCGCCTTCGTCAACGCCTTCGCCGAGCTCGACGACCCCGCGCACCCGGGCCGCGCCGTGATCGCCGACGAGAAGCACTGGCTGGAGGAGCTGTTCGCCGCGGAGCTGGCGCGGGCCGGGATCGACGACGCCGACCTCGCCCTGCACCTGCTGCTGCTCCACGAGGGGGCCCTGGTGACCTACGCCGTCGCCGAGCGGCCCGCCGCGCTGCGGATCGCCCGCGAGGGTGCGCTGCGCGCATGTGAGCAGAAATCGGTGCCGGAGCACTGATTTCTGCTCACCTGCCGAAGGCACCCAGCGGGTCGGCGCGGGTCAGGTCCGGGTCGTCGGCGCGGAACGTGCGGGCCCGGCCGGGTCCGGTCGTCGCCGTCTCGAAGCGGACGGTGACGCGGCCGTGCCCGCTGCCCTGCACCCAGCCGTGGCCGTGCGCGGGGTGGGCGACGTCGTCGCCGGTGCGCCACTCGCGTCCCCGCGCGGGCTCGGTCTCCGGCTCCGGGTCGGGCAGGGTCGGCGTCTCGACCACCGGCGCCGGCGTCCCCGGGAACAGCGCCTCCTGCACGGCGGTGGTCAGCCCGGCGAACGAGACGCCGACGAGCCGCACGCCGGCGTCCGGCAGGGCGGCGACGGCGAGGCGCTGGGCGGTGTCGGTGAGCGTCGCGAGGTCGGTGGTGGCGTCGGCGTGGGTCTCCGAGCGGCTCGTCGTCCCGAACGAGGCGCTGCGGATCTTGACGGTCACGGTCCGCGCCGCGCGGTGCGACGCCAGCAGGCGCCGGTGCGCGCCCTCGGCCAGCTCGGCGACGGCCGTGCGGACCGCGCCGAGGTCGGAGAGGTCGGCGTCGAACGTCGTCTCGGCGCTGACCTGCTTGGCCTCGCCGCGCTCCACCAGCGGGCGGTCGTCCACCCCGCGGGCGAGCCGGTGCAGCCCGGTGCCGACCGCGGAGCCGAGCAGGGCGGTCACCTCGCCGGTGTCGAGGGCCGCGAGCTTCGCGACGGTGTCGACCCCGGCCCGGTGCAGGGTGGCCTCGGCGACCGGCCCGATGCCCCACAGCGCCCGCACCGGCAGCGGGTCGAGCAGCGCGCGCTCGCCGCCCTGCGGCACGACGAACACCCCGTCCGGCTTGGCCCGCCCCGACCCGATCTTGGCGACCTGCTTGCCCGACCCCGCCCCCACCGACACCGCCAGCCCCGTGACCTCGCGGACCTCCGCGCGCAGCCGCTCGGCGAACGCCCGCACGTCGTCGGCGTCCGCGTCGGCGAGCGCCTCGGGCTCGGCGAACGTCTCGTCGTAGGCGATCTGCTCGAGCACCGGCGCCCACGCCCGCACGACGCCGAAGAACCGTTCCGAGAGCACCCGGTACAGCGCGGTGCGCGGCGGCAGCGCCACGGCCTGCGGGCACAGCCGGCGCGCCTGGCCCATCGGCATCGCCGACCGTGCCCCGCACGCCTTCGCCTCGCCGCTCGCGCCGGCGACGATCCCCCGCGGGCCGAGCCCGCCGACCAGCACCGGGCGCCCGCGCAGCGTGGGGCGGGTGAGCTGCTCGGCCGACGCGAAGAACGAGTCGAGGTCGAGGTGCAGGACCCAGCGGGGCACGCGTTCAGGATGCCCGCAGCGACCACAGCTCGTCCGGGTGCCCGAGCACCGCGACGGCCCCGGCCGCCCGCAGCTCAGCCGCCGACGCGCCGCCCCACGCGACCCCGACCGGCCGCAGGCCGTGCGCGGCGGCGGCCTCCAGGTCGGCCGGCGCGTCCCCGAGCATCACCGCACCCGGCTCGGCGTCGGTGATCCCGAGACCGAGCAGGGCCTCCCCGACCACCGCCGCCTTGCCGCCGTAGCGCCCGTCGATCCCCCGGCCGGCGACGCTGGCGAAGCACGGCGCGAGCCCGAGGTCGTCGAGCACCCGGCGGGCGCTGCGCACCGGCGCCGACGTCGCCACGGCCAGCGGCACCCCGGCCCGGCCGAGCGCCTCCACGAGCGCGACGACGCCCGGCGCGGCCCGCGGCGTGCCGGGCACGGTGAGCGTGCCGTCGAGGTCGAACACGACGGCCGGGAACGGGGGCGCCACGGACGGGAGTGTCCACGGTTGCCGCGGGGAGCGGTTGGCTACCCGCGACCCATGGGTTACGACGTCACGCAGGTGCAGAAGACGCTCGCCGGATTCCAGTACCCGGGCGGTCCGCAGGAGCTCGCCGACCACGCGAGCCAGAACGGGGCGGACGACCAGCTGGTCGACACCCTGAAGGGCCTCGACAAGGAGCAGTTCGACGGCCCGAACGCCGTCATGGCGAAGCTCAGCGAGGCCGGGGTGCTCGGCCGCAGCTGACCGTCCCGGACGAACGAACGGCGAGCTCGCTGCCTCGGTAGCAGCGAGCTCGCCGTTCGTTTTCCACGGGTCCGCGCGTCCGGGCGAGCGGCGCCCTCCGGATGGCCGTGTCAGTGCGGGAGCGTCGGGAGCCCCCGCTGGACCATCTCGCGCGCGCCCTCGATCGTCCCGTCGCCGACCCACGTGTTCGGGTCGAGCTGCGAGACGTTCCAGCCGCCCGGGCGCACGCGGGTGGAGTACAGGAACGTGTCCTTGTTCTCCACCCACTGGATCTCGTAGTCGATCGGCTGGGCCCCGCGCGTGCTCCACCGCCAGGCGGCACCGGACCCGCGCGACGTCTCGTTCAGCTCGACGCCGTCCACCTCGATGGCCATGCCCACCCCTTCCGGCCCGCGATGAGCCGATCGGAGCATCAATCTACCGGCCGTCCGGGCGGCTCGGCGCGAACTCTCAGGCGACCGAGCGAGGCGCCCAGCCCTCCCGGGTGAGGGCCCCGACGATGCGCAGGGCGTCCGGGCGGTGCCGTTCGGACCGGTGGGTCGTCCAGCTCCACTGCTCGCACTCGGCGTGCAGCAGGTGGGCGACGACGGTGACGGCGTGCTCGCGGTCGTCCGGCGCGATGTCCGCCGGTCGGGCCTGGCCGCGGGGGCGCAGCAGTGCGGCGAGGGGTGAATGGGCGGGGACGGCACTCATGACGACCTCCCTGCGGTGGCCGGGATCGGCACCCGGGCGGCGCGCGGCGGCGTCGGCGCGTCCTGACCACCCGAGGGTGACCGGCCGTCGCACCGGGGGAAACGGCGCGGGGACGCGGGCCACACCCCGGCGACCGGGACGTTCACCACAGCTCGCGGCACCCGTCGGACCCCGCCCGGCCCGGCATGATGTCCGCCATGGCCACAGCGAGGGAGCCGGCGGCCGGCTGGACGGTGGAGCTCGACACGACCCCGGGGCGGCGGCAGTCGCAGGAGGAGTTCCTCCTGCGCCACCCCGACGGGACCGAGGAGCGGATCACCCTCCACGACTACGGGCGCGTGTACTCGGTGCCCGGGCTCTACGAGGAGGTCGTGCAGCACCGCCTCGAGTGCGCCTCCCCCGCCACGGTCGCCGGTGCCCTCGTCGAGGCCGCCACCGCCGAGGGCCGCGCGCCGGGCGAGCTGCGCGCGTTCGACCTCGGTGCGGGCAACGGCGTGGTCGGCGAGGAGCTGGCCGCGCGGGGCGTCACGGTCGTCGCCGGCGCCGACGAAGTGCCCGAGGCCCGCGACGCGGCACACCGCGACCGTCCCGGCCTCTACGACCACTACCTCGTCGGCGAGCGCCTCGACGTCGCGGAGGTGCAGCGGCTCGTCCGCGAGGAGCGGCTGACCGCCCTCGTCGCCGCCGGCGCGGTCGGCGAGGGCCACGTGCCCGTCGACGCCCTCGCTCAGCTGTGGGACGCGTTCCCGCCGGGCTCGTTCCTCGCGCTGACCCTCGCGGGCGCCGACGACGGGCGCGACGTCACCGACGTCGAGGCGATGGTGGCCGCGACGGCGGACGGCGAGCACCCGTCGCGGACGCTCGTGCGCCGGCGCTTCCGGCACCGCGTGAGCATGGCCGGGACGGAGCTGTTCTACCTCGTCCTCGTCGCCGTCAAGGACTAGTCGCGGACGACGGTCAGCCGCGGCCGGATCGACGGCGGCGCGACGGCCGGCCGGCTGGGCTGGGGGCCCGGGCGGCCGGCGGGGTGCGGGCCGGTCGGGCGGGGACGCGAGCGGCGGGGCCGCGCGCTGCCGACGAGTCCCACGAGCTCGTTGACGAGGTCGTCGGCGAGCTGCTCGGACAGCACGCCACCACCGGCGTAGTCGTCGAGCACGTCGATGCCGCGGCGCCACGGACCACCCGCCGGCGCCTGCGCATCGTCGGGTGCACCGACCTCGTCGCTGATCATCAGGGCGGACGTTAGCCCTGGTGACCGAGCATTTTCGCGCTCGGTGATCCCATGGAGTGACCACTCGACCGGAGCCCTCCGGGGCCACGCCGCACATCGGGATCACTCGTCCGACGGCGTGTCGCGTTCGGGCGTGGCGTGTGCGGTTCCTGCTCCGGACGGGTGCGCCCGGCGGCCGGGTGGGCCACGATGATCCGCGTGGAGAATCACACGGCGCGATCCCACCACGTCGCGATCGTCGGTTCCGGACCGTCGGGCTTCTACGCCGCGGCCGCGCTCCTCGACGCGGCCGACTCGGATTCCGGGCTCGACGTGCGGGTGGACATGTACGACCGGCTGGCCACCCCCTGGGGTCTCGTGCGCGCGGGCGTCGCGCCGGACCACCCGAAGATCAAGTCGGTGAGCTCGCAGTACGACAAGACCGCCGAGCGCGAGGGCTTCCGCTTCTTCGGGCACGTCAGCCTCGGGGAGGACGTGACCCGCGACGAGCTGCTCGAGCGCTACGACGCGATCGTCTACGCGGTCGGCTCGCAGACCGAGCGCCGGCTGGGCATCCCCGGGGAGGACCTGCCCGGCAGCATCGCCTCGGTCGACTTCGTCGGCTGGTACAACGGCCACCCGGACTTCGTCGACCTCGCCCCGCCGCTCGACACCGAGCGGGCCGTGGTGATCGGCGCCGGGAACGTCGCCCTCGACGTCGCCCGCATGCTGCTGCTGCCCGAGGCCGACCTGCGGGCCACCGACACCGCCGACCACGCGCTCGACGCCCTGGTCGGCTCGGGCGTGCGCGAGGCGCTGATCTGCGGGCGCCGCGGGCCGCGCGAGGCCGCGTTCACCACCACCGAGCTGCGCGAGCTCGCCGACATCGACGACCTCGCGGTCGTCGTCGACCCCGAGCAGGTTCCGGCGGGCATCGCCGACGACGACACCCTGCCCAAGGGCACCCGGCGCAACCTCGACATCCTGCGCGGGTTCGCCGAGAACGGCCCGGACCCCGACGCGGGGCACCGCATGGAGTTCCGCTTCTACCGCTCGCCGGTGGAGATCCGTGGCGACGGGAAGGTCGAGGAGATCGTCCTCGGCATCAACCGGCTCGAGACCGGCGAGGACGGGCGCACCCGCGCGGTCGACACCGGCGAGCGCGAGACGGTGCCGACCGGGCTGGTGCTGCGTGCCGTGGGCTACAAGGGCCTGGCGCTGCCCGACGTCCCGTTCGACGAGTCGTCGGGCACGGTGCCGCACACCGAGGGCCGCATCGACGGTGACGAGCACACCCGCGAGTACGTCGTCGGGTGGATCAAGCGCGGGCCCACCGGGATCATCGGCACCAACAAGAAGGACGCCAACGAGACCGTCCGGCACGTGCTGGCCGACCTCGCCGAGCGGGAGCCGATCGAGCACGCCGACGACATCGAGGCGTGGCTGCGCGACCGCTGCCCCGACCTCGTCGACCAGGCCGGGTGGCGGGCCATCGACGAGCACGAGCGCGGCCGCGGCGAGCCCCACGGCCGCCCACGCGTCAAGGTCGTCAGCCGCGACGAGCTGATCAAGCTCTCCCGCCCCTGACTCCACGTGCGTGATCTTCTGAGCTATGGCTCAGAAGATCACGCACGTAGACCGGGTCAGGCGACCTCGATGCGGCACTCCGCGACGGCCTCGGGGGTCGCGAGGAGGGTCGAGACGTAGACGCCGACGTGGTGGCGGATCTCGGCGTCGAGGTCGCCGAGCCGGCGCAGGAACACCCCGCCGACGCCGCGGGTGCGCACGTCGGCGTCGATGTCCTCGGGCCGGATCGGGTCGACGTCGATCTCCACCGCCCCGGTCGCCGCGCGGCCGGTGAGCCCGACGCGCACGACGAGGTCGACCTCGGCCGGGATGCGGCGCGAGCCGACGGTGACCGTGACGTCGAGGGAGACCGGCGCGCACACCACCACCCGGGTCAGCCCGTCCCGCCAGGCGGTCAGCCGCCCGACGGTGCCGGTGGCCGAAGCGGTGGCCATGTCGTGCGGTCCGGCGGGCACCGGCCCGAACTCGACGGTGGTGCCGATGAGGCCCGCGATGACGCGGACCGCGCGCTGCGGGGTGGCGACGGAGAGGACCGTGTCGAGGTCGAGGCCGTGCGCGGCGGCCTGCTCCTCGGCGATCTCGCGGCCTTCGTCGAGGGCGGCCATCAGCTCGCCGTCTCGAGTTCGCCCGCCGACTCCACGGCGAACGGCGGAGTGGACGTACCCGCGAGCCGATAGCGGCCCCAGGGGTCGACGTCCGAGAGCTCGCCGTCCGCACTGCCGACGGCGGTGGTGACACGCGCGGGGCGCTTCTTCCCGCCGAGGGCGGCGTCGAGGTCGGCGTGGGCGGCGACGCGCCCGTACCAGTGGTACCGGCCGTCGAGGGGCTCGAAGTGCCCGACGAGCGTGACGTCGACGGCGTACTCGGTACCGTCGACCTCGAGGATGGCCGGACCGGTCCAGCCGTCCTCTTCGTGGTCGTGCCCGTGATCGTGCTCGGGTGCTGCCTCTGGCGTCATCGCTCGGGGCTCCTCACTGCTCGATCGGTACTCGCTCCGGTGCCGGTGCGGCCGCCTGCTCGACCGTCTCCGGGCCGGGGCACAGGGCCCCGGTCACCGCCCGCCCGCAACTGGACGACCTTGTTGATCTCGAGCGGGACGTTGGGGTCGATCGTGACGCCGTGCTGGCGGGCGAAGCCGTCGATCGCCGCCCACACGAGCATCGTCAGGTACTCGGTGACGCTCTCCCGGCTCATCGACTGCCGGTCGAGCCACCACTCCGCGGTGTTCTGGACGAAGCCGACGACGCCGTAGGCCCACGGTTCGGCCGGCCCCGAGTCGAGCCCGAAGGCCCGCAGGTAGTCGCCGAGCATCGCCGACAGCGCGGTGGCGATGATCTCCTTGTCCTCGCGGACGACGTCCTGCCCGCGGCCGTCGATCGGCGTGTGCCGGGCGAGGACCCAGTAGAGGTTGGGGTACTCCTGGAGCGTCCCGAAGAAGGCGTCGATCGACTTGCGGATGCGCGGCAGCGGCGCTTCCTCGCTGTTCAGCGCGGGGATCAGCCGGTCGAGGAGGATCTCCGTCGCCCGCTCGCCCATCGCCTCGACGAGGTCGGCCTTGTCGGAGAAGTGCCGGTAGAGCACCGGCTTGGTGACGCCGGCCTCGACCGCGACCTGCTCGATCCCGAAGTCCGGTCCGACGTCGCCGAGCACGTGCATCGCGGCCTCGACGAACTCCGCCCGCCGCTGCGCGCGGTGCTTCTCCCACCGGGTGCGACGCCCGTCACGCGGAGGGGCGTTCCCGGGGCGGTTCGGCTTGACGTCGTCCGGCACGGGCCGCACGCTACCACTGGTTACAGTTACCAGCGGTAAGACGTACACCAGGTGCGGGTTACCGGATGTACGGGTCAGTTCCGGCGAGCAGGAGGACACCCCGAGATGAGCGCCCCCACGGCCGAGCGTCAGACCGCCGACCGTCACCAGACGGCGGAGCGTCTCCTCAAGTCGTCCGCGAAGAAGTCCTACGACCCCGCCGTCGACATCGACTGGGACGCGCCGCTGGTCGAGGGCGGGATCTGGGTGCCGGAGCACCGCGTGTCGCTGTACGGCACCGAGCTCTGGGAGCGGATGACGCCCGAGCAGCGCGTCGAACTGGGCAAGCACGAGGCGTGCAGCGTCGCCTCGGTGGGCCTGTGGTTCGAGGTCCTGCTCATGCAGCGCCTGCTCAAGGACTTCTACGCCGAGGACCCCACCACCCCGCGGGCGCAGTACGCGCTCACCGAGGTGGCCGACGAGTGCCGGCACTCGCAGATGTTCGCCCGCATGGTGCGCACCGCCGGGGTCGAGCCCTACGGGCCGCAGGAGTCGATCCGCCAGCTCGGCAAGCTGTTCTCGGTGGTCAGCTGGGGGCCGGCCGCCTACGGCGCCATCCTCGTCGCCGAGGAGGTGCTCGACCGGCTGCAGCGCGAGCAGGCGAACGACGAGCGCATCCAGCCGCTGATGCGCCAGGTCAACCGCATCCACATCATGGAGGAGGCGCGCCACGTCTCCTTCGCCCGCGACGAGGTCACCCGCGGGATGGCGCAGCTCTCGCGCACCGAGAAGGCCTACCAGCAGTTCATCATCGCCTACATCTCGATGTTCGTGGTGCGCAGCCTGATCAACCCCAAGGTGTACGCGTCGGTGGGCATCGACCCCGCCGTGGGTCGCCGCGCCGCGCTGGGGAATCCCCACCACCGGGAGATGATCCGGTGGGCCGGCGAGAAGATCATGCCGTTCCTCGACGAGGCGGGGCTGGTCGGGCGGCCGGGCATGACCTGGTGGCGCCGGTCGTTCCTCCTCGGGGAGCCCGGGGACCGCTAAGGAGGACACGTGCAGGAGCGAGTCGACCGCTTCACGGCGCCGGACGGCACGCGGCTGCGGGTCGGGGACGCGGGTGACGGCCCCGGCCCGACGCTCGTGCTCGTGCACGGGTGGTCGCAGGACCTGCGCACCTGGGACCGGGTCGTCGACGACCTGCGCCGCACCGGCCTGACGTCGCGGATCGTGCGCTACGACCACCGCGGCCACGGCGGCTCCGACGCCGCGCCGGAGGGCACCGCGACGATCGGCACCGCCGCCGACGACCTCGCGGCGCTGCTCGCCGACCGCGTCCCCGACGGCCCGCTCGTGCTCGCCGGCCACTCCATGGGGGGCATGACGCTCATGGCCCTGGCCGAGCGCCATCCGCGGCTGGTGGCCGAGCGGGTCGTCGGCGTCGCCTTCGTCGCCACGGCGGCCGACGGCATGGACCGCCTGGACCTCGGCATGCCGGGCCGGCGCGGGGAGGTCGTCGGCCGCATCGAGCACGCGCTGGGCCCGCAGGTCGCCCGGCTCGGGCACCGGGCCCCGGCCGGGGAGATCGGTGACGTCGGCCGGGCCGGCGGCGCCCGGCCCCGCGCGCGGGCCACGCTGCTCGCGCCCACCGTGCGCGCGCTGGTCTTCGGTCACCACCCCCGGCGGGCCGACGTGCTCTCGGTCGCCGAGCAGGCGCTGGCCGCCCACCCGCCCACGGTCGCCGCGTTCCGCGCCTCCATCGGCGAGCACCGCCGTCGCGCGGCGCTCGCCGTGCTGGCCGGCACGCCGAGCGTGGTGCTCGTCGGCGACCGCGACCGGCTCTGCCCGCAGCGCCACGCCCGCGCGATCGCCGCGACGCTGCCCGACGCCCGGATCGTGCTGCTGCCCGGCGCCGGCCACATGATCAACCTGGAGCGGGCCGACGAGGTGGCCGCGCACGTCGCGGGCCTGCTCGCCACGCCCGCCGGCCCCATCGACGTCATCCCGCAGGAGGACACCGCCCGTGTCGGCGCCAGAGCCTGAACCAGAGCCCGACCAGCACGTGCACGAGGTCGTCGTCGTCGGCTCCGGGTTCTCCGGCCTCGGGCAGCTGCTCGCCCTGCGGCGGGCCGGGATCCACGACGTCGTGCTGCTCGAGAAGGCCGACGCCGTCGGCGGCACGTGGCGCGACAACACCTATCCCGGCTGCGCCTGCGACATCCCGTCACACATGTACTCGCTGTCGAGCGACCCGAACCCCGACTGGTCGCGCTCGTACTCGCCGCAGCCGGAGATCCGCGCCTACCTCGAGCGGGTCGCCGCCGAGCACGACCTGCGCGGCCACGTCCGCTTCGGCCAGGAGATGACCGGGGCGACGTGGGACGAGCAGCGCCGCACGTGGACGGTGCACACCCGCGGCGGGACGTCGTGGACGGCACGCTTCCTCGTCTCCGGCGTCGGCGCGCTGCACGTCCCGAAGACCCCCGACCTCCCCGGCGCCGGGACGTTCACGGGCGCGGCCTTCCACTCCGCGCGCTGGGACCACGACGTCGACCTGCGGGGCAAGAAGGTCGCGGTGATCGGCACGGGCGCGAGCGCGGTCCAGTTCGTTCCGCAGATCGCGGGCGTGGCCGCGGAGGTGCAGCTCTACCAGCGGACCCCGGCCTGGGTGCTGCCCAAGGGCGACCGCCCGCTCTCGGACCGGCGGCGGCGCTTCCTGGGCCGCCACCCGCACCTGCACCGCGCCTACCGGGCGGCGATGTACGCGGCGCTGGAGTCGCGGGCGGTCGGCTTCCACGCGAACCCCGCCCTGCTGCGCCCCGTCGAGTGGCTGGCCACGAAGCACATCGAGGCCCACGTCGACGACCCCGCGCTGGTCGCGGCGCTGACCCCGGACTACTCGATCGGCTGCAAGCGGATCCTGGTCTCCAACGACTACTACCCCGCCCTGGCACGCCCCGACGTCGAGGTGGTCACCGGCGGCGTGCGCGAGGTCCGGGCGTCGTCGATCGTGGACGGCGACGGCACCGAGCGCGACGTCGACGTGATCATCTACGCCACCGGGTTCCACGTCACCGACGCCTACGACGCGCTCGAGATCACCGGCCGCGGCGGGCGGACGCTGCGCGAGGTCTGGGCGCGCGACGGCATGGCCACCCACCTCGGCATGACGGTGTCGGACTTCCCGAACTTCTTCTTCCTGCTCGGCCCGAACACCGGCCTCGGCCACAACTCCGTGGTCTTCATGATCGAGTGCCAGACCCGGTACGTCGCGCAGGCGGTCCGGACGGTCCACGCGACCGGCATGGGCGGGCTCGACGTGCGCGCCGAGGTGCAGCAGCGCTCGAACGCCGCGGTGCAGCACCGCCTGCGCCGGGGCATCTGGACCCGGGGTGGGTGCACGAGCTGGTACCTCGACGCCACCGGCGTCAACCGCACCATCTGGCCCGGCTTCACCGTGCGGTACTGGCTCGAGACCCGCCGCTTCGACCCCGAGGACTTCGAGTTCTTCGGCAGCACCGCCGACGCCGCCCAGGACGCTCCGATCGACGCGGGGACCGACGCAGGAACGGTCCGGGCCGCGACCCCGGTGGGCTGACCCGCCCGGCCCTAGGCTCGGCGACCGTGCCGCCCTCACGCCGGATCGCCCGCCCGCTGGTGGCCGCAGGGGCGGTGTTCCGCGACGCGCGCGGCCGGGTGCTGCTGGTGCACCCGACCTACAAGCCCGGCTGGGAAGTGCCCGGGGGCGTCGTCGAGCCCGGCGAGTCGCCGGCGGTCGCGTGCCGCCGCGAGCTGCGCGAGGAGCTCGGCCTCGACCGTGCGCCCGGTCCCCTGCTCAGCGTCGACTGGACCGAGGGCGACGGCCACGACCGGCTGCTCTTCCTCTTCGACGGCGGCGTGCTCGGCGACGACGAGGACCGCATCGTGCTCGGGGCCGACGAGCTCGACCGCTGGGCCTGGGTGGCACCCGCCGACCTCGCGGCACACCTGCCCCCGCCGCTCGCCCGCCGCGTCGGCAGCACCGTCGCCGGCGCCGGGCCGTACCTCGAGCACGGCCTGGCGGTCACGACCGACGCCGGATGAGTCCCTCCTGCACGACGGACGCCACGAGCACGCCCTCCTCGG
The DNA here is from genome assembly GCF_039542135.1 of Actinomycetospora chlora. NCBI lineage: Bacteria > Bacillati > Actinomycetota > Actinomycetes > Pseudonocardiales > Pseudonocardiaceae > Actinomycetospora > Actinomycetospora chlora. The sequence goes on along the minus strand of NZ_BAABHO010000004.1, from coordinate 37,543 downwards.
TGTAGAAGCGGCCGGACGCGAGCCCGCGGCCACCGCCCGCGCTGGGCGACTCCTGGACGTAGAGCAGCCACCGGTCGGCCCGGAACGGCCGGTGGAACCAGACCGCGTGGTCGAGGCTCGCCAGGCTGACCTCGCCGGACGCCGCACCGCCGGTGACGTGCGGGAACACCGCCGCCTCGAGCAGCGTGAGGTCGCTGGCGTAGGTCAGCACGCAGACGTGCAGCAGGCGCCCGGCGGCCGACTCGGGGTCGGGCAGCTCGCCGTCCGCGCGGACCCACACCCGGTTGCACGGGTCGCGGTCCTCCCCGGTGTCCCAGGGCGAGTGGTCGACGTAGCGCACGTCCAGGGGCCAGGTCAGGCGCCGTCCCGTGGTGGTGAACGCCGGGCGGTCGCCGGGCACAGGGGCCATGTCGCGGCGCGGGAAGCCGTCGGGGTCGGGGGTGTCGGGCTTCGGCGCCTGGTGCTCGACGCCCTTCTCCGGCCGCTGGAACGACGCGGACATCGTGAAGATCGTCTCGCCGTGCTGGACGGCGGTGACGCGGCGCGTGGTGAAGGAGCGGCCGTCGCGGGTGCGGTCGACCTCGTACACGATCGGCGCGAACGGGTCGCCGGGCCGCAGGAAGTACCCGTGCAGCGAGTGCACCCCGCGGTCGTCGTCGACGGTCCGCCCCGCGGCGACCATCGCCTGACCGGCCACCTGACCGCCGAACACCCGCAGCAGCGACTCCCGGGGGCTGCGGCCCCGGAAGATGTCGCGCTCGATGCGCTCGAGGTCGAGCACGTCGTCGACGAGCTCGCGCAGCGCCTGGCCCACACCCACCGCCTCCCGGTCACGGAACCCCGGCCATCGTGCCGCACGACCGGCCCAGCGTGCGGGCGCCGTGACGTCACCGACCGCGAGGGTGGCGGTCATCGCTTCGTGACCCCCGATCGGGTGAGCAACGGGGGGCCGCCATCGACGCGCCGCCGACCGAGTGCTCCGACCGGGACGGCCGGGCCACTCGGCCGATACCGACGCCGACGACGTCAGCACCGCCGAGTTCTCACTCACCGTCACCAAGATGGTGCTTCTGATTTCTCTGCGTAACCGGCCCGTGACCCCCTCGTTGAGACCTGCGACGTCACCCCCGGGGCCCATCAAGTCCGGGTGGTGGCTCCTCGGGGACACGACCGCGTCCCTGCCCGCGACAGGCGGGCGGACCCCTGACGTGTCCCGCTCCCCCGACAAGCTCTTCGAGGAGTACATGTGATCAAGAAGCTGGGTGTTGTTGGCGTCGGTATCGCCGCGGGTCTCGTGGTCGCCGCCCCGTTCGCGTCCGCGACCGAGTCGCACGGCGGTCACGGCCACGGTGGCCACGGCGGCCACGAGAGCTCGGGCTCGTGCAACGTCAACGGCGGCGAGGCCGAGGCCAACGGCGGCATCGACGGCGACTCGTTCGCCGGCAACCTGCTCGCGCAGGCCCCGATCGGTGGCAACAACATCCTCAACATCACCTGCAACGACATCCTGAACGACAACCTCAGCGGCAACGACGTGGCCGTCAGCGTCCTGGGCGACGCGCTGCCGGGCCTGCCCCTCTGAGGTCCCTCTGCGGGTGGGTCGCCTCGACGGGGCGGCCCACCGCCGGCGTTCCGGCCCTGCCGGGTCGCCACCACGAACGACCATCGAGCAGTACCAGCACATCCCCTGGGGGAACCTTGTTCAAGAAGGTCAGCATGGTGACCGTCGGCATCGGCGCGGGTCTGCTGGTCGCAGCCCCGTTCGCCTCGGCGGGCGAGGCGCACGACCCGGGTCACGGCGGGCACGGCAACCACGGCGAGCACCACGGCCGCGGCGGGTCGGACTGCAACGTCAACGGCGGCAGCGCCGAGGCCAACGGCGGCGTCAGCGGCGACTCCGTGCTCGGCAACGCCGTCGCGCAGCTGCCGGTGGGCGGCAACAACGTCGGCAACATCGTCTGCAACGACATCCTGAACGACAACGTCAGCGGCAACCACGTCGCGATCAGCGTCCTCGGCTCGGCGGTCACCCCGAGCTAGGCGCCCCGCGCACCTGAAGGCCCGGCCATCCGATCGGTGGCCGGGCCTTCGTGCGTCCGGGGCCGGACCCGCGCGTGTGTCCCTCGATCGGGGGCTTCCGGTCTCGCGGAGGTAACACCCGCACCACACGCTCGTTGGGCCCTCCGAGTGTGGGCGCTGCGCGAGACACCTGTCCGGCCCACGCCGCTCCCCGACACAACATCAGGAGTTCCCGTGCTGAAGAAGCTGGGTGTCGTCACCCTCGGCGTCACCGCCGGCCTCGTGGCCGTCGCCCCGATCGCCTCCGCCCACGAGTCCGACTCGCACGGCCACGGCGGCCACGGCGGCCACGGCTCGTCGTCCGACTGCAACGTCAACGGCGGCAGCGCCGAGGCCAACGGCGGCATCGACGGCGACTCGTTCCTGGGCAACGCCCTCGTGCAGGCCCCGATCGGCGGCAACAACGTCGCCAACATCGTCTGCAACGACATCCTCAACGGCAACCTCAGCGGGAACGACGTCGCCGTGGCCATCGGCGGCGACGCCGGCTCCGAGGTGCCGATCGAGCTTCCCGAGGCGCCCGGGGGCGCCCCCGAGGTCTCCTAGTCCTCACCGCTGGACGACGGCCCGGTCACCGCACGGTGGCCGGGCCGTCGTCGTCCTCGGCCGGGAGTTCCCCGGAGTTGATCGCTCGTTCGGGTGTGTCTCCTCCTCGGGGGTCACGAGGACGTCACGTCGTCGTTGGGCCCTTCGGGGCTCTCGGTGCCGCGCCGTCTCCCCGGTCGGCTCCGCCGTCCCCTGCTCCCCCGACACACCACTGGAGTTTCCGTGCTGAAGAAGCTGGGCCTCGTGTCCGTCGGCGTCACCGCCGGTCTCATGGTCGCCGCGCCGTTCGCCTCCGCCCACGAGTCGCACACCGGTGGCGACTGCAACGTCACCTCGGACAGCGAGGGCGGCAACAACTACGGCGTGTCGAAGTGCAACGTCGCCGGCCAGGGCAACGGCCAGGGCAACACGTTCAACGGCGTCGAGGTGCCCGGCTTCCCGGACGCGCCGGAACTGCCGGACTTCCCGGGCGTGAGCGACCTCTTCGCGGGCCTGCCCGGCCAGGTCGCCATCCCGGGCATCCCCGGCTGAGACGCCGCAGCAGCGCAGCGGGCCCGGTCCACCGCCACGGTGGACCGGGCCCGTTCGCGTGTGCGGGGTCAGCGCCCGGCGGGCACGGCCGCCGCCGCCGCCAGGACGACGTCGTGCACGACCTCGCCGTCGAGGGCGACCGGGACGACGGTCGGCTCGGCGTGGCCGTAGGTGTCGTCGCGGCTGCGGGCGAGGAGCAGGCCCGACCCGGTGCGACCGCCGGCCACGGCGAGGCGGAACGCGCCGTCGGGACCGGCCTCGGTGCGGCCGAGCTGGTGCCCGTCGGCGTCGATGAGGGTGACGACGGCCCGGCGCGGGTGGCCCTCGCCGTCGCGCACCTGCCCCCGCACCGACGGTCCCGGAGTGTCAGCGGCGTGGCGTCGCAGACGCTGAGTGTCCGTCTCGCCACGTCGATCACCGGGCTCGGCGGGCTCGGTGCCGTCGGGCACGACCACGACCGGGCAGGGCCCGCTGGTCCACAGCGCGCGGTCGGCGCTCGGCGCGACCAGGGCCGCGAGCGCCCCGCTGCGGGGACGGCCGACGACGATCGCGCGGGCGTGGTGGCGTCGCGCGACCGCGACGAGCTCGGCGCCGACGTCGCCGTGGCCGCCGGCGGGGGCGAGCGTCTCGGTGCGCACCGCGCCCGTCGCGGTCGCGCCGGCGGCCGCGACCACACGGTCGAGGTCGAGGTCGGTGTCGTCGGCGGCCGCGGCGTCCACCACCGCGGACTCCGGCACGTGGACGATCACCAGCGGCGCCCCCAGCAGGTTCGCCAGCCGGGCCCCGGCCGCGGCGACGGCGGGCGCGTGCGGTGCCACGTCGACGGCGACGAGCACCGGACGGTCTCCGGGCTCTCCGGCGGCCGGCTCCGTGACCTCCGTGACCTCCGCGGCCGGGTCCGCCTCCGCGGTCTCCACCGAGCGCAGGAGCCGGTGCGCCGTGGCCAGCACGAGGATGCCGACCGCGACCACGGCGGCACCCACCCAGAACGGGGTGTTCGGCAGGAAGGCGTCGGCGATGATGCCCGCGACCCACGGGGCGAGGCCGCCGCCGAGGAAGCGCACGAAGCTGTAGGACGCCGACGCGACGGGCCGCTCCACCGGCGCCACGGACATGACGGCCTGCGTGACCAGGGTGTTGTTGAGTCCGATCATCGCGCCCGCGACGATCACCGCCCCGATCACCACGGCCGGGGTGTCGTTCCAGTACGCGATGGCCGCGAGGTCGACGGCGAGCAGGCCGAGGACCCAGTACAGGACGCGGACCGTGCCGAACCGCCGCTCCAGCGCGGGCGCCACGAACACCGCGAAGATCGCGACGAGCACGCCCCACCCGGTGAAGACGGCGCCGAGCTGCAGCTCGTCGAGCCCGCCCATGGAGTACGGCGAGTAGGCGAGCAGGGTGAAGAAGCCCCAGTTGTAGGCGAACGCCGTGAGCGCGATCGTCGCCAGGCTGCGGTGGCGCAGCGCCTTGATCGGGTCGAGCAGACTGATCTTCTTCGCCGGCTTCGGTGTCTTGTCCAGCAGCACCAGCGTCGCGATCAGCGCGATCGCCATGAGCACGGCGACACCGAAGAACGGGGCCCGCCAGCTGACCGACCCGAGCAGCCCGCCGACGAGCGGGCCGAGCGCGATGCCGACGCCGAGCGCCGTCTCGTAGAGGATGATCGCCCCGGCGAAGCCGCCGCTCGCGGACGCGACGATGACCGCCAGCGAGGTGGCGATGAACAGGGCGTTGCCCAGGCCCCAGCCGGCACGGAAGCCGACGATCTCGCCGATCGAGCCCGACGCCCCGGCCAGGGCGGCGAACACGACGATGATCGTCAGGCCGGTGACCAGCGTGGCCTTGGCGCCGATGCGGCTGGAGACCCAGCCGGTCACCAGCATCATCACCGCGGTGATCAGCAGGTAGCTGGTGAACAGCAGCGAGACCTGCGCCGGCGTCGCCGACAGCTGCTGGGCGAGCGCGGGCAGGATCGGGTCGACCAGGCCGATGCCCATGAAGCTGATGACGCAGGCGAAGGCCACCGCCCAGACGGCCTTCGGCTGGCGGAACGGGCTGCCGGTGTCGCTGCCGGCGTGTGCGGTGCTCACGATGCTCCTCGAGCGGACTGGGTGAGGCGGGACAGGGCCCCGGCCGCGGCCTCGACCGCGGCGCGGTCCTCGGGGTCGAGACCGTCGAGCAGGTCGGCGAGGCGCGCGGCGCGCCTGGTGCGCCGGCTGACGAGGACCTCGCGGCCCGCGTCGGTCAGCGTCACGACCACGGCGCGCCGGTCGGCCGGGTCGTCGCCGCGCACCGCGAGGCCGTCGCGCTCCAGGCGCGTGACCAGCGCGGTCATGCTCGGCTGCGTCACCCCCTCGCGCGCGGCGAGGTCGGAGAGGCGCTGGGGCCCGTCGCGGTCGAGCGTCGCCAGCGTCGCGGCCGTGGTCAGGCTGAGGTCACGGCCGGCGGTGGAGCGGATCGCCCACGCCGCGAACGCGTCGAGCGCGGCCGCCGTGGCCAGGCGGGCGTCGGTCGGTGCGGTCACCCGACCGTTGTATCACCGAACTATATAGATGGTCGATGTGACGATCGGGTCAGGTGCCGCGGGAATCCCTCAGGAGCCGAAGGACAGCACCGACGGCGAGGAGCCGCCGAACGAGAGCAGCGACGAGGCCCCGGACACCGTCGAGTTCAGCGTCGAGCCGACCCCACCGACGACACCACCGACGAGACCGCCCCCGCCGCCGGACCCGCCGGAGCCACCCGAGCCACCCGACCCGCCCGAACCCCCGGAGCCGCCCGAACTCCCGGAGCCCCCGCCCGTCGACGACCCGCCACCGTCGCCGCTCGCCGAGCCCCCGCCGGACCCGCCGCCCGCACCGCCCCCGGTCGCCGCCGGGGTGCCGCGGGAGCCCGTGGCCCGGCCGGCCGTGGTCTCGCCGCCCGCCGGGGTGCGCGTGGCGCGCCGGACCGTGGTCGCGTCGCCGCCGCCGGAGCCACCGGAGCGGGCGGTGCCGATCGTGCTGCCGGGCACGCCCTGCCGGTCCGTCACCGAGCCGCCCGTCGCGGCGAGGTCGAGCACCTGGACCGGCGCCGGGGCCAGGGCCGGCGGCGGCACGGTGAGCGGGGGCGCGAGCGCGCCACCGGGAGCCCCGCCGGACGGCGCCTCGAGGGGTCCGTCCGAGCTGGCGGGACTCATCACCGCCGACCCGATGCCGATGGCGCCGACCGTCGCGACGAGCGGGAGGGCACCCAGCGCGACCCGGGCGCGCGCCGAGGACGACGCCATCTGGTGCCTGCCCATGCCCGGGTCTCCTTCGCCGCGTGAGGATTCGACACCTGATCGGGTGAACCCTCGTCCGGAACGCTCAACGGCCCGGGCGGCCGGAGGTTACGCACCACGCTCGGCCCAGCTTGAGTCCGACGATCTGGTGAACCTGCGGCGTCCGGCTGCTCCGCGTGGGTCAGGTGGACCAGGCGGCCGTCCGGCCACAGACTGGGCACCCGCCACCGGCGTCGACGAGGGGATCACGGAGTGAAGCAGCTGTCGGGTCTGGACTCGGCCTTCCTGGACCTGGAGGACGACCACCAGTTCCTGCACGTCAGCCAGCTGCTGATCCTCCAGCGGCCCGACGACCCCGACTTCGCGCCCTACCCCGCCTGGCGCCGGCAGCTGGCCGACCGCCTCCACCAGCTCGAGCCGCTGCGCCGCCGGCTGGTCCCGGTGCCGTTCGGGCTCGACCACCCGTACTGGATCGAGGACCCGGACTTCGACCTCGACTTCCACGTCCGGCACAGCGCCGTCCCGCCGCCCGGCTCCGACGACGACCTCGACGAGCTCGTCGGGCGCCTCGTCGCGGCGCCGATGGACCGCGACCACCCGCTGTGGGTCTCGCACGTCATCGAGGGCCTCGCGCCGGAGGAGGAGGGCGGCGCCGAGCGGTTCGCGATCCTCACGATGATCCACCACAGCACCATCGACGGCGCCGCGGGCGCGGACCTGCTCGAGCTCATGCTCGACGACGTACCCGACGCCGAGCCGCCGGCGCACGCCGGGCAGTGGCGGGCCGAGGAGCCCCCGTCGACCGCCCAGGTGCTGGCCCGCGCGGCCGCCAACGGCGTGCGCCGCCCCGCGCGCGGGCTGCTGCTCGCGGCCCGGGCGGGGCAGGAGGTGGCCCGCGCCAGCCGGAACCCGGCGGTCATCGACCTCGCCGACCGCGTCCGCGGCAGCCTGCGCGGCCCGCTGGGCTCGTTGCTCAACGCCGGCCGCGAGCGCGACCCCGACCAGGACGTGCCGCGCCTGCCCCCGCTGGTGGCGCCGCCGACGCCGTTCAACAGGCCCGTCAGCCGCTACCGGCGCTTCGCGCACCGGGCGCTGCCGCTGGCCGAGGTCAAGGCGGTCGGCAAGCACGCCGACGCGACGATCAACGACGTCGTCGTGGCCCTCTGCGCGGGCGGTCTGCGGCGCTGGCTGCTCGGGCGCGGGGAGCTCCCCGACGCCCCGCTGACGGCGATGATCCCGGTGTCGCTGCGCGAGGGCGACGAGGACGAGGTGTGGACCAACCGCGTCTCGGCGACGGTGGCGGCGCTTCCGACCGACGTCGACGGCCCGCTCGCGCGGTTGCACGCCGCGCACGACGCGCTGCGCGTCGCCAAGCAGGTGTTCGCCGCGCTGCCCGGCGACCTCACCCCCGACGCGGCCGGGCTCGGCGTCCCGGCGACGGTGACGGCGGTGAGCCGCGCGCTGAGCCGGTGGAGCTCGGTGACCCCGGCGCCGTTCAACACCGTCGTCTCCAACGTGCCCGGCCCGCGGGAGCCGTTGTGGCTCGGCGGGGCACGGATGACCCACTACATCCCGGTGTCGGCCATCGCCGACCCGGTCGGGCTGAACATCACCGTCCAGAGCTACGTCGACCAGCTCGACATCGGCCTGCTGGGCTGTGCCGGGCTGCTGCCCGACCTCCCCGACCTCGCGGACGCGGTCGCCGAGGAGTTCCCGGCGCTGCGGGCGGCCGTGGAGGGCACCGAGGACACCGAGGAATGACGGCGGCCGACCGGCTCGCCCCGCTGCTCACGGTCCCGGTGCCCGCGTCGATCGGCCCGTACCTCGACCTCGTCGAGGGACGGCCCGGCTCGCGGGGCCGCATCCAGGACCTGTGGGAGTCCGGCGGCGGCGCCGGGGCCTACGACCTGTTGCTGGCCGCGGCCGACCGCCTGCACACCCGCATCCCCGCGTTCGCCTACGGCGCGGTGATGCGGGACTTCTACGACGTCGCCCGGCGGCTCGACCTCGTCGGCGGCGAGACCGTGCTCGACCTGGCGTGCGGGCCGGGCACGCTGACCCGCCGCCTGGCCGACGGCGCGGGACCGGACGGGCTCGTCGTCGGCGCGGACCTGTCCCCGGCGATGCTCACCCGCGCGGCACGGTCGGTGCCGGCCGAGAACACCGTGCTCGTCCGCGCCGACGCGATGGACCTGCCGCTGCGCGACGCCTCGCTCGACGCCGTCTGCTGCTCGCTGTGCCTGCAGCTCGTGCCGGATCTCGACACCGCGCTGGCCCAGATCGCCCGCGTGCTGCTCCCCGGCGGCCGGCTGGCCGCGGCCGTCCCCGCGCACGGGCGCGGCCCGTTCCGTCTGGGCACCGAGCTGGTCGCGCGGGGCGGTCAGGCCCGGCTGTTCGGACGCGGCGAGCTCGCCGACGCGCTGGTGCGCCACGGCTTCGTGCGCGTGGTGACACGGTGGGACACGGTCATGCAGATCGTCGACGCCGTCGCGCCCGGAGCAGCGCCGCCGCGAGGGTGACGACGCCGGTGGTGGCCGCGACGACGCCCAGGGCGGCGACGACGTCGCTGGGCCGGTGCCAGCCGGCGAGCATCACCGCGACGCCCGCGAAGGCGGTGACGGCCACGGCGGCCAGCGCCGCCACCGGCGCGAGCAGGCGCGGCGCCACCAGCACGAGGGCGACGCCGAGCGAGGCGACGAGCGTGACGTGGCCGCTGGGCAGCGAGTTGACGTCGGCGGAGTCGGGCCGGGGCAGCAGCGCCTTCGTCACCTGGGTGACCACCTGGGCGCCGAGCACGAGGGCGACCACGGCCACCGCCCGGTCGGCGCGGCCGCGCACCAGGGCGAGGCCCGCCAGCACCACCACGGCGAGCGCGACGGACGGGATGCCGACGTAGTCGAGCAGGTCGAGCGCCTCGCGGCGCAGGCCGAGCCCGAAGGCGTCGCGCAGGACCGCGTCGTCGATCGCGCGGCCCCGGCGGTCGAGCACCCCGACGACGTAGGACACGACCACGGCGGCCGTGCCCGCCACGATCGCGAGCACGCTCGCCGCCGTCGCGCCCGTCCCGATCCGGCGCCGCGGGACGTCCAGGAAGGGCACCGTGGGCGCGGTCGCGAGCGGCGTCATGGCCACCACGCTGCGCCCGGGCGGTGTGCTCCCGCTGACCGGCGACTGTGCAACGGCTGAGAACGCGCAACGGCCGGAACCACTGGACGCGCCGCCGCACGCCGGCGCCTCACGCGACGGAGGAGCGTGAGGCGCCGGACCGGCTTGGCGCGAAGCTAGGCCCGGAAGGCCTCGACCGCGTGGCCGTACACGACGACGTTGTCCTCGTAGCTGCGCACGTCGGGGTCGAACTCCCCGCCGCAGGTGATGAGGCGCAGCTCGGGACCGGCGGTCGGCCCGTAGACCGACGCCGTCGGGAACGCGTTCTTGGGGACGGTGTCCACCCGGTCGACCGTGTAGACGACGGTGACGCCGTCGGTGCGGTCGAGGAGCACCTGGTCACCGGCCTCGACGTCGGCGAGGCGGGCGAAGGCCCCGTCCATCCCGTGGTAGTTGACGTGCGAGGCGTAGATCGCCGGGCCGCGCTGGCCGGGCGCCGCGGCGCCGCGGTAGTGCCCGACGGTCGTGGCGTCGCGCGGCACCTCGAGGCGGCGGTCCTCGGTCTGGCCGAGCTCGCGCAGCTGGCGGGTGTCGACGCCGATGGACGGCACTCGCAGGTCGGTGGTGCCGGCCGGCTCGAGCGGCAGGCTGACCGCCGTCCGGGCCGCGGGCAGCGCGACGCTCGCCGGGCCGGTGCGCTGCGACGGGGTGCCGGCCAGGTACGCGACCACCGCGAGGAGGCCGAGCACCAGCAGGATGCCGATCGTGGCGCGGGTGGTGGCCCTGCTGCTGCCGCCGGGCTTCTGGTCCGGGCGGTCGATGACGGTCGCCACGGCGTCAGCCCTGCCGCGCGAAGCGACGGACGAGGACTAGGCCGGAGAGGCCGAGCCCTGCGAGCGTGGCGGCGGCCAGCGCGACCTCGACGCCCGAGGCGCCGGTGCCGGTGCTGCCGTCGCCGGTCGCGACCCCGCCGACGGGGTAGCCGACGTACTCGACGTAGGCGACGCCGTCACCGTGCGCGTTCTCCTCGCAGGCCACGCCGTCGTGGTCGCCGTCGAGGCGGAAGGGGTCGGACGGGTCCGCGGCGAGGATGGCGTTGGCCTCCTCGTACGTCAGCTCGGGGCAGTCGACGTCGTACTGGTGGTACCAGTAGCCCCAGTAGACCGACGACACCGTGTGCGGCGGCTGGTGCGGGATGGTCGCCGGCGGCGTCGGCAGCGACGGGATCAGACCCTTGAGCAGGTCGATCAGGTCGCCGAGGAGGCCGGTCAGCGTCGTCGGGTCGAGCGCGGTGCAGAAGCCCTGCAGCTGCGAGCTCAGCGTGTCCAGGCCGCTCGTGCCGGCGGGGAACTGCAGCTGGCTGACGGCGTTGAGGCACGCGTCGTTGACGTTGTCGAAGTTCCCGTTCGTGTCGGGCTGCGGGATGACGTCGGGCAGGCCCGGGAGCCCGATGCCGTCGACGATCGTGCCGACGTCGAGGGCGTCGGCGACCTGCTCCTGCACGTCGGGGAGCTGCCGCGTGAGCGCGGCGCCGGAGATGGCGGGCGCCGCGCCGGTGTCCGGGGTCGTGGCGTCCTGCGGCGTCCCGGTGGTCTCCTCGGTGGTGGTGGTCGAGGTCTGGCTCGACGGGTCGGCCTGGCGCAGAGCCGGCCCGGTGGCGCCGGAGCCACCGGCGCCGCCGGTCTCCGTGGCGCCGCCGCCGACCGCGGTGCCGGCGGTGCCGGTCTCGGTGGGCGTGGTGGTCGTCGTCGTGCGCTCGCTGGTCTCGCCGGCCCCCGGGGTCGCGGCGGAGCCCGTCGAGCCGGAGCCTTCCGAAGCCGGCTGCTCGCAGGAGCCCGACGTGGCGTCGTACACGTAGCTCGCGCCGAACTGCTGCACGCAGTCCGCGGTGCTGCTCGGCGGCTCCGCGGCGAGCGCCAGGCCCGGCGCCATCACCGCCAGCCCCACGCAGCCGGCCAGCACGACCGCGGCGCTGCGGCTGCCCCGTCGACCCCTCATCCTCGCTCCTCCACGGCTCCGTGCGGCCGAGTCCCTGCGGCCGTCACGCCGATGCTTCGTACGCAGAGTGACCGTCGTTACCGACGCTTGGTGATCGGCGGCGACAACACCCGTTCGGGTGCACGCGGCCCCCGATGCGCCGGGCTGCGACGGGCCGGACCGTGTGCTGGGCTCGCCCGATGACCGTCGACGCGACCGACGCCGGATCGATCCGCCTCGCGGGCCGGGACGTCCCGCGCCTCGGTTTCGGGGCCATGCGCCTGCCCGGTCCCGGGGTGTGGGGGCCGCCGCCGGACCGGGACCGCGCGATCGCCGTGTGCCGGCGCGCGGTCGAGCTCGGCGTCCGCGTGATCGACACCGCCTGGTACTACGGCACGCCCGACCAGGACGTCGCCAACGAGGTCCTCGCCGAGGCGCTGCGGCCCTACCCCGAGGACCTGGTGTTCGTCACCAAGCTCGGCGGTCGCCGGACCGACGACGCCGGCTGGGCGCCCGCGCTCCGCCCCGAGCAGCTGCGCGAGGGCTGCGAGCGGGACCTGCGGGTGCTCGGCCTCGAGCAGGTACCGGTCGTGCACTTCCGCTGGCTCGACGAGGGCGGCCCGGACGCGGTCCCGTTCGCCGACGCGCTGGGGACGATGCTCGAACTGCGCGACGAGGGCAAGATCGGCGCGATCGGCCTGAGCAACGTCGACGTCGACCAGATCCGCACGGCGAGCCGCCTGACCGACGTCGCGAGCGTCTCCAACCCCTACAGCCCGCTGCAGCGCGACGACGAGCCCGTCGTCGAGCACTGCGACGCCGAGGGCATCCCGTACCTGCCGTTCTTCCCGCTGGCGATCGGCGCGGTCGCCGACCCCGGAGCCGTCGCCGACGTGGCCGGCGAGGTCGGGGCCACGCCCGCCCAGGTCGCGCTGGCGTGGCTGCTGCACCGCTCGCCGCGGATGCTGCCGATCCCGGGCACCGGCGACCCCGCCCACCTCGAGGAGAACGTCGGCGCCGGCGCGCTGCGCCTGCCCGACGAGGCGCTCGCCCGCCTCGACGCGGCCGGCCGGACGACGGACAACTAGGACGTCCGTACCCATCCGTCGGCGCCGGCGTTAGGTCGTTCGGGGGACGTCGAGACGCCGGCGCTCCCGATCGACGTCGGGCGAGAAGATCGGGTCGGGACACATGGCGAACGGGCGTCGGCGCATGGCGAGTGCGCTGATCGGGCTGGTGGCGGCGGGGACGATCTCCACGGCGGGGGTCGCGCTGGCCGACGAGGGCGACGACGGCGGCTCCTCCTCGAGCAGCTCGTCGGACGGCGGGCTCGGCGGCCTGCTCGGCGGCCTGGTCGACGGGCTGTCCGGCCTGCTCGGGGGCGTCACCGGCGGCACCGTGCCGGGCGTGGGCCAGACGACCCCGCCCACCTCGTCGTCGACGACGACGCCGTCGACGTCGAACCCGCACACGAACCGCTCGGACTACGACGACGCGGTGCGCAACTACCACCCGTACGTGCCGCCGGTGTACTACGGCCCCGGCAGCCCGTACTACCACTACGTCGTCCCGAGCTACATCCACGACCTCAACTGCTGGGACTTCGCCGACCCGGCCGACGCCCAGGCCGTGCTGCTCGCGGACCCGTCGGACCCGAACAACCTCGACGGCGACAACGACGGCCGCGCGTGCGAGTACGGAGTCGGCGGCGTGCGCTACTACACCGGCTACCCCGTCGGCGGCGTCGCGGCCGGCGACGGCTCGGACAGCGGCCCGACGCCCGGCGAAGTGATCTTCCTGGCGATCGCCGGCATCGGGGCGGCCGCCGGCGTCGTGCGCGGCGGCCAGCTCGTGGCCGCGCGGCGGGAGACCGTCTGACGTGGCGGCGCCGACCGAAACGCCGACGGAGGCACCCTCCGGGGCCTCGCCGCGGCGGAGGGGCATCCTCGACCGGGTGACCGGCCGCCTCACCGCGTTCGTCCTCGCCGTCCTCGCCGTCGGCGTGCTGGTGGCGTTCGTCAGCGGGAGCGGCGACGAGGCCGCGGACGGGCCGCGCGCCCACTCGCTGCCGGCCGCCGAGCGCGTGGCCGTGCCCGTGCCGCTGCCGGCGTCGACGATCACCGGCATCGACGCGCCGTCGATCGGGCTCTCCACCGACGACACCACGAGCCTCGACCTGCGCGACGACAACTCGCTCGACGTGCCGCGCAGCGCGTCGACGGTCGGCTGGTACCAGCGCAGCGCCAGCCCCGGCGAGGTCGGCCCGGCCGTGCTCGCGGCGCACGTCAACTACCGCGGCGATCAGGGCGCGTTCGTCCACATCGGGCGGATGGCGGCGGGCGACACCGTCGAGGTCCACCGCGACGACGGCACCACCGCCGTCTTCGCCGTCGACCGCGTCGACCAGGTCGTCAAGGACGCCTTCCCCACCGAGGCGGTCTACGGGCCGACACCGGACAGCCAGCTGCGCCTCATCACCTGCGGCGGCGTGTTCGACGAGCGCAAGCGCAGCTACGAGGACAACATCGTCGTCTACGCGCACCTCGTCTCGGCCTACCGCGCGCCCTGACCCCTCGGGGCCCGGGGCGAGGGCCGCGCGGTCCCGGGGGGTGGGGTCCGCGCGGCCCTCGCGGGGCCACCGGCGGCGCCGGCGGTTCAGCGGGGAGCGGCCAGGTCGTACACGGTCCGCCCACCGACGTCGATCGGTGTGAAGTGCTGGATGACCCAGGTGTGGATCGCTCCCGCGGTGCCCCGCGACCCCGGCCCGCCGGAGCGACCGGCGACGGGGCCGCCCGGCATCCCGCCCCCGGGACCGCCGCCCTCGACGTAGTAGCGGACCTGGCCGGCGGCGACGTCGGCCTGGAACGCGGCGAGCGTCGGCGCCGGGTCGCTGCCCGCGAAGCCGCCCAGCGCCATCACCGGCACGCCGGTCGCGAGCTGCAGCGGCGCCTGGCTCATGGCGCCCGTGGTCGCCGCGGCCCAGCGCGTGCCCGCACCCCGCACGAGGGCGACGAGCTGCGGTGACGGGGTCTCGCCCTCCGGGCCACCCCCGGGACCACCGCGGGAGCCGTCCCGCGTGCCGTCGCGGCGGCCGGCCGGCGCCCCGCCGCGGCCCGACGAGCTCTCCGCGCCGGCGCCGACGATCGACCCGTGGTGCGGGGTGACGGCGGTCTGCGCGGCGACGGCCGTCGAGGCGCCGAGCACCGCGACGAGCGCGGCCAGCACCCCGACCGTCGCCACCCGGCCCCACCGTGCGGGTGGGACGACCAGCGCGAGCGTCCCGAGCAGGCCGGCGACGAGCAGCACCCAGCGGAGCCCGAGCAGCTCGTCGTGCTGGGTGAGCACGACGGCGCTCCACACCGCGGTACCGGCGACGACGCCGGCGAGCACCCCCCGCGCCCACCCCGCGGCCCTCGCCCGCCACAGCACCGCGGCGCCCGCGGCCACCGTCAGCGCGATCCCCGGCGCCATCGCGAGCGTGTAGTACGGGTGGATCGTGCCGCTCATGGCGCTGAACACCACGGCGTGCACCAGCGTCCACGCGCCGCCGAGCACCAGCAGCGCGCGGGTGCGGTCGGTGCGGGGGTCCCGCCGCAGCGCCCACAGACCGGCGACGAGCAGCACCAGCGCGGCCGGGAGCAGCCACGAGGCGTTGGCGGAGAACTCGGCCGTGAACAGCCGCGAGACCCCGGGCGCGCCACCGAAGCCGCCGGGGCCGCCCGGTCCGCCGGGTCCGCCCGGGAACCCTCCCGGGGGGCCACCCCCGCGCTCGCGGCCGACGATGCGGCCGAGACCGTTGTAGCCCAGGGCGAGCTGGAGCAGCGAGTTGTCCGTCGAGCCGCCGATGTAGGGCCGCGACGACGCCGGCCAGAGGTCGACGAGCGCGACGTACCAGCCGGCCGCGACGACGATCCCGAGCCCGCCGGCGACGAGGTCGCCGATCCGGCGGCGCAGCGTGGACGGTGCCGCGACGAGGACCACGAGGGCGAGCGCGGGCACGACCAGCATGACCTGCAGCTGCTTGGTCAGGAACCCGAGGCCCACGAGCGCGCCCGCGCCCACGAGCCACCAGGTGCCGGCGCGGCGGCCGGCGGCGTCGACCGCGCGGGCCGTCGCGTAGGCCGCGGCGACCATGGTCAGCACGAGCATCGCGTCGGGGTTGTCGAACTTGAACATCAGCACCGCCACCGGCGTGGCGGCGAACAGCGCCCCGGCGGCCAGGGCGGTGCGCGGGCCCGACCAGCGCCGCGCGGTCAGGTAGACCAGGCCGACCGTCGCCACGCCCATCAGCGCCTGCGGCACGAGCAGCGACCACGGCCCGAACCCGAAGAGGCGCCCGGACAGGGCCATGACCCACAGCGACGCCGGCGGCTTGTCGACGGTGATCAGCGCGTTGGCGTCGAGCGCGCCGAACAGCCACGCTTTCGGGGACTGCGTCCCGGCCTGCACGGCGGCGGCGTAGAAGGTGTTGCCGTAGCCGGTGGCGCCGAGGTCCCAGAGGTAGGTCACCGCGGTCGCGCCGAGCAGCCCGAGCAGGGCCGGGCGCACCCAGCGGGGATCGTCGGCCCGACCGCGCCAGGCGCGGCGCACCCACGGCGTGCGCGGGGGCGGGCCCGGCGGACTCGGCGGTGTCGGTGGGGCGACCACGTCGGGGTCGGTCGCGGTGGTCATCGGCGCTCCGGTTCCTTGATCGAAGTACGGATACGGACGCTGAGCGTCAGCGACGGCACTTCGCTGACATCCCCTCACGCGCGCTGGCGGCGGGGGTGGAAGACCCAGGCGCGGTAGGCGACGAAGCGCAGGAGGGTCGCGACGAGGTTGGCGACGACCAGCACCGCCAGCTCGACCGCGTGGCTCGCGGCCGGGGCGAGGACGCCGAGCAGGGCCAGGGAGCCCGACGTCAGCACCAGCCCCAGGCCGAACACCACCAGCCCCTCGACCTGGCTGCGCCCGGCGTGGCGGCGGCCGCGGACGCCGAAGGTCAGGCGGCGGTTGGCCGCGGTGTTGGCGATCGCGGTGATCACCAGCGCGAGGAGGTTGGACGGCTGCGGGCCCAGCACGCCGCGGAACAGCGTGTAGAGCAGCAGGAAAGCCAAGGTCGAGACGACGCCGATGGCGGCGAAGCGCACCACCTGCCCGGTCAGGCCCGGGGTCACGCCGGCCATCTCGTCCGGCGACGGCTCCGCGGCGAGCGGTTCACGCCCGAACTCCTCCCGCAGTCGCGCGACGGGGAGCGCCCCGGTCGCGAGGGCCCGCCCGACCCGGACCACGCCCTTGAGGTCAGCGACCGCGGTGGCGATGACGTCGACGCGCGAGTCCGGGTCGTCGACCCAGTCGACGGGCACCTCGTGGATGCGCAGCCCCGAGCGCTCGGCGAGCACCAGCAGCTCGGTGTCGAAGAACCAGCCGGTGTCCTCCACCAGCGGCAGCAGCCGGTGCGCCACGTCCGCGCGGATGGCCTTGAACCCGCACTGGGCGTCGGAGAACCGCGCCCGCAGCGTGCCGCGCAGCAGCACGTTGTAGCAGCGGGAGATCACCTCCCGCTTCACCCCGCGCACCACCCGCGACGCCGGCGCGAGCCGGGACCCGATGGCGAGGTCGGAGTGCCCGGAGATCAGCGGAGCCACCAGCGGGAGCAGGGCGTTGAGGTCGGTGGAGAGGTCGACGTCGGTGTAGGCGAGGACCGGGGCGTCGGACGCCGACCACACCGCGTGTAGTGCCCGCCCGCGGCCCTTCTCGTCGAGGTGGACGACCCCGACCTCGGCGAACTCCGCCGCGAGCCGGTGCGCGACGGCCAGCGTGCCGTCGGTGCTCGCGTTGTCGGCGATCGTGATGCGGAAGGCGTAGGGGAACTCGTCGGTGAGGTGGCGGTGCAGCCGTCGCACGCACGGGCCGAGGTCGCGCTCCTCGTCGAACACGGGGACGACGACGTCGAGCACGGCGCCCCCGGTCGCCTCGATCGGGAGGCGGGTGGTGGCGGGGGCGCGGAGCGGGGTCGCTGCGGTCATGATCGAAGGTTCGGGCCGCGGCGTGGAGGGCTCGTGTGCCGGACCTGTGGAGGCGCTGTGTCCGCGGACGCGGGACGTGGGGTCGGTCACGACACGGACGCCCGGACGGCGGGAGCAGGTCGCGCAGGGGCCACGGCCGGCACGGTCGTCCGCCGGGCTGTCCCGTCGCTGGACGCCACCTGTGCGCGAGCTGTGCGGGCTGGTTGCACCCAGCAAGCACTTCTGCTTGGCTACCGGTTGCAGATCGCAACCGGAAGGAGCGGCACGTGGAGATCGAGGTCCCGGACGGCAGCCGTCTCGCCGTCGAGGTGCTCGGCCCGCCCGACGCGCCCGCCCTGCTGCTGCTCGGCGGGGGCGGCTGGTCGAGGGACTGGTGGGACGACGACCTGTGCGCGCTGCTCGTCGCGCGCGGCCTGCGCGTCATCCGCTACGACCCGCGCGACACCGGCGCGTCGACCACCTGGCCCGCGGGCGCCCCGGGCTACACCGGCGCCGACCTGCGCGCGGACGCGATCGCGGTGCTCGACGCCCTCGGGGTCGCGCGGGCGCACCTGGTGGGGCTGTCGATGGGCGGCGGGATCGCGCAGTGCCTCGCCCTCTCCCACCCCGAGCGCGTCGCCGCCCTGACGCTCGTCGCCACCAGCCCCGTCGACCCCACGGTCGGCGACCTCCCCGGGCCGGACCCCTCGACCGCCGCGGCGTTCGCGCAGGACGCCCCGGCCCCCGACCCGGCCGACCCGGACACCGCGGTCACCGTCCTCGTCGAGGCCGAGCGTCCCTTCGCGGGCCCGGGCTTCGACGAGGCGCGCCTGCGCCGGATCGCGACGCGGGTCGTCGCGCGCAGCCACGACCTCGCCGCCGCCGGCAACCACTTCCTGGCGGACTTCGTCCCGCCCCCGCGCACCGACCTGCGCGCGCTGGCCGGCCTGTCCGTGCTCGTCGTCCACGGCACCGCCGACCCGCTGTTCCCGGTCGAGCACGGCCGCGCGCTCGCCGCGGCGATCCCGGGCGCCCGCCTGCTCGAGATCGAGGGCATGGGTCACCAGCTGCCGCCCGAGCCGGCGTGGGACCGTCTCGTCGACGCCCTGCTCGCCCAGCACACCGACGCCGCGGGAGCCACCGGATGGCGCTGATCTACTCCGCGACCACGTCGCTCGACGGCTTCATGGCCGGACCGGGCGGGGACATGTCGTGGCTGACCGAGCACCTCGGCGGGGAGGACGAGGTCGCCGATCGGGTGCTCGCCCGCACCGGCGCCCTGCTCGTCGGCCGGGTCACCTTCGACGGTGACGACCCGAACGCCGGCACCGCCGCCGAAGGCGCCTTCGGCGGCGAGTACGACGGTCCCGCGGTGGTGCTGACCCACCGCCCGCCGGCCGATCCGGTCGCGGGCGTCGAGTTCGTCACCGACCTGACGACCGCCGTCGCCCGGGCCCGGGAGCTCGCGGGCGACCGGGACGTCAACGTCCTCGGCGCCGACGTGGCGATGCAGTGCCTCGAGGCCGGGCTGCTCGACGAGATCCTCGTGCTCGTCGCCCCGGTGCTGCTCGGCGAGGGGACACGGATGTTCCCGCGGCGCCCCGGCGGTCGCGTCCGGCTCGAGCCGCTGCCGGGCGAGACCGCCCACTGGTACCGCATCGTGTCCTGAACGTCCGGTTCGGTGCAGGTTCCTGGCCACCTCTCAGCAACCGCGCAGGAACGGCGCAGCACCGCCACAGTTCGCGGTCCGACCCTGGACGGCGTGAGCGACAGCAGCCCCTCCTCCCCCACCGACCCGGCACGTCACGGGTCCGGCGCCGGGACGATCCCCCACGGTCCCGCGGGGGAGCGGTCCGGCGGCTACCCCACGGCGCCCTACGGCTCCGGCCTCGGCGCCCCCGGCCAGCACGGCGGCCCGGTGCCCGACGACCCCTGGCACCGCTACCCGCCCCGGGACGACGCACCCGCCGGGCCGCCCGGACCGCCCGGCACGCCCGGCCCGTCCGGCGCGTTCGAGGTGCCGCCGCCCGGCCCGCGCCGTCGCCGCCCGGTCGCGCTCGTCGCGGGCGGGCTCGACGCGATGCTCGTCGCCGGCGGCGTCGGCGGCGCCGTGGGCTACGAGGCCGCCTCGTCGGGCGGTGCGGGTGGCGGCACCTCGGTGCTGTCGTCGGCGCCCACCGGCTCCGGTCAGGCCCCCGCGTCCGCGGCCCCGGCCGGTTCGGTGGAGCAGGTCGCCGACACCGTCCTGCCGAGCGTCGTCCAGCTCGTCGGCCCCTCCGGCGAGGGCTCCGGCGTGATCATCTCGGCGGACGGCCTCATCCTCACCAACGCCCACGTGCTGGAGGCAGGCCAGGCCCAGCAGCAGCAGTCGCCGTTCGGCGAGGGCGGGCAGGGCGGCCAGCAGGGCGGCCAGCAGGGCGGCCAGCAGGGCGGCCAGCAGGGCCTGACCGCGGTGTTCCAGAACGGCAACCGCGCACCCGTGCAGGTCGTCGGCACCGACACGAGCGCCGACCTCGCCGTCGTCCGGGCCCAGGGCGTCTCCGGGCTGACCCCGGCGACCATCGGGGACTCGTCGCAGCTGCAGGTCGGCCAGGAGGTCGTGGCCGTCGGGTCGCCGCTGGGCCTGTCCGGCACGGTGACCACCGGCATCGTCAGCGCCCTGCAGCGCCCGGTCGCGAGCGGCGGCGCGCAGAGCGGTCAGGCGACCGTGCTCGACGCCGTCCAGACCGACGCCGCGATCAACCCCGGCAACTCCGGCGGCGCGCTCGTCGACATGCAGGGCCGCGTCATCGGCATCACCTCCGCGATCGCGTCGCTCGGCGGGTCGCAGGGCGGGCAGGGCGGCCAGTCCGGGTCGATCGGCCTCGGCTTCGCCATCCCGATCAACCAGGCCTCGCGCATCGGCAACGAGCTCGTCAGCCAGGGCTTCGCCACCCGCGCGGTGCTCGGCGTCAGCGTCGCCGACGGCCCGGGCGGCGCCACGCTCGGCCAGATCACGCCGGGCGGCCCGGCCGCGGCCGCCGGGCTCCAGCAGGGCGACGTCGTGACCCGCGTCAACGACCGCGTCATCCCCGACGCCGACAGCCTCGTCGCCGCGATCCGCTCCCAGCCGCCGGGCGCGCAGGTGACGCTGACCGTCACCTCCGGCAACGGCCAGCCCCGCCCGGTCCCCGTGACCCTGGGCTCGGAGCGCTCGAGCTAACCCGCACCCCTCACCCCGCCACCGACGGAACGAACGGCGCCCTCGCTGCTACGGAAGCAGCGAGGGCGCCGTTCGTGTCCCCGGCGGGTGGGCGAGCGGCGGCACCGCGTGCGTCAGTTGACGCAGCCGGGCGCCGCGGCGGTGATCGGGGGCGTCCGGGACACCGGCGGCGTCGGGGTGGACGTCGACGACTCCGGCGAGTCCTCGCCCTCCTCGCTGTCCTGGCCGTCGCCGTCCTCCTCGTCGGACGACGACACGAGGCGGTCCTGGCCGCTGGTCACGGACGCGTCGGAGGACCCGATCGAGGGCGGCGGGACGAGCGCCGCGAGGGCGGCGGGGTTGCCGGCGTCGGCGGCGATCGCGGTGCCGACGAAGGCGCGCACGCCACGGGGGTCGACCTGCACCGCGGTGCCGTCGTCGGGGGTGCCGAGGTCCGTGGACCCGGTCGGGATGGTCCGGAAGGTGACCGCACCGGTGGAGAGGCCCTGCATCTGGCGGGCGAAGCCGAGCACGTCCCAGCCCGCGTCGAGCGTCACCGAGCGGGAGACCGCCCGCGCGATGTCGGCGACGGCGAACGGATCGGTGAGCGTGCCCGTCGAGAGCAGCTTCGCCGTCGCGCCGGCGAGGAACACCTGCTGGCGGGAGATGCGGTCGAGGTCGCCGTTCGGCAGTCCGTGGCGCTGGCGGACGAAGGCGAGCGCCTGCACGCCGCTGACGAGCTGGGGGCCGCCGGGCAGCGCGAGCCCGGTGTAGGAGTCCTGCACGGGCGCCCGCAGGCACACCGGCACACCGCCGATGGCGGCGCTGACGTCGGCGAAGCCCGCGAGGTTGACCGCGGCGAAGTGCGAGATCGGCAGGCCGGTGAGCTGCTGCACCGCGCCGATCGTGGCGCGGGCGCCGGCCGCGGAGGCGGCGCGCACGACGGCGGGGTCGTTCGGCGCCCGCGAGCCGGCGGCCTCCGCGGCGAACAGGCTCGTGGTGCCGGTCGGGCCGGAGCCGGTGATCGCGTCGGTGGCCTGCGCCGCCGCCCGCGACCACGCCGAATTGATCTTGTGGCGGCCCAGCCCCTGCCCGAGGTCGACGTAGGAGTCGCGCGGGATCGAGATGGCGGTGGCCCGGCCCCCGCCCGCGGGCACGTGGACGACCGTCAGCGAATCGGCCGTGCCGCCGCCCGAGTCGCCCGCGCCCGCGTTCAGGGCGGCCAGCACGTCCTCGGGCAGCGGGTTGCCCTGGGCGTCGGTGCGGTTGTCGAGGCCGACCAGCAGGATGTTCTGCTCCCCGGTCGGCGGCGGGGCGGGCCCGTCGATGACGGCGGCGGCCGGCGTGGATCGATCCAGCGTGCGCAGCTGGACCCACCCGAGCGCCGAGACGGCGATCACGGCCACCGAGAGCGCGCCCACGGCGAGGCGTGCGACCCACCGCACACGCCGCGAGCGCACCCAGGAACCGATCACGGGTCCAGCGTTCCCGGTCCGGGACCCCCCGTCACCTCCCAGTGCAGGGCATCTCACCAGGTAACACCCGTCCGGACCCTCGACAGCGACCGGGCGGGCGGATCCCGGAGGCGTGGCACCGGTGTCAGGGGCGGCCCGGCGCTCACAGGCGGCACACAAGCACGGCCCACGGGCCCGACAGCCGTCGCCACCACCGTCGTGACCATGACGGTCCACGACGCTCCGACGACCGAGCTGCGGATGCCCCGCCACGCGGCCCCACCGACCACGGTCCGCCCGGCGACGGTCGCGCGCGGCCGCGTCGCCGACCCCCGCTGGGTCCGGCCCGCCCTGCTCGCCCTGCTCGCCGCGACGGCGCTGCTGTACCTGTGGGACCTGGGCGCCTCCGGCGACGCCAACACCTACTACGCCGCGGCCGTGCAGGCCGGGACGCAGTCGTGGAAGGCGTGGCTGTTCGGCTCGCTGGACGCGTCGAACTTCATCACCGTCGACAAGCCCCCGGCGGCGCTGTGGGTCATGGGCCTCTCGGGGCGGATCTTCGGGTTCAGCACCTGGTCGATGCTCGTCCCGCAGGCGCTCATGGGCGTCGGGTCCGTCGGGCTGCTCTACGCCGCGGTGCGGCGCTGGGCGGGGCCGGGCGCGGGGCTCCTGGCCGGGGCCGCGCTGGCGCTGACGCCGGTGGCGGTGCTGATGTTCCGCTTCAACAACCCGGACGCGCTGCTGGTGCTGACGCTCGTCGCGGCGGCCTACGCGGTGGTCCGTGCCGTCGACGCCGGGGCGGCGCGGGCCGGCACGTGGTGGACGGTCGCCGCGGGGACGCTGATCGGGCTGGGCTTCCTGACGAAGATGATGCAGGCCTTCCTGGTGCTCCCGGCGCTCGTCGCGGTGCTCCTGCTGGCCTCCGCCGCCCCGCTGCGGCGCCGTCTCGCCCAGCTCGCGGCGGGTGCGGCGGCGCTCGTGGTGTCGGTCGGCTGGTACGTGCTGCTGGTCGACCGCTGGCCCGCCGAGGCCCGCCCGTACATCGGCGGCTCGACGGACAACACGCTGCTCGACCTGGTCCTCGGCTACAACGGCCTGGGCCGCATCCTCGGGGGCGAGGGCAACGGCGGCGGGGGCGGTCCGGGCGGTGACGGCGGCGGGGGCACCGGCTTCGGCGGCAGCACCGGGCTCGGGCGGATGGTCAACGACGCCTTCGGCGGCCAGATCAGCTGGCTGCTGCCGGCCGCGCTCGTCGCGCTGGTCGCCGGCCTGTGGCTCACGCGCCGCGCCCCGCGCACCGACCGCGCCCGCGCGGGCCTCGTCCTGTGGGGCGGGTGGCTGCTGGTCACCGGGCTCGTGTTCAGCTACATGGGCGGCACCATCCACCCGTACTACGCCGTGGCCCTGGCTCCCGGGCTGGTCGGGACGCTGGTGGTCGGGGGCCGCGAGGTGTGGCGCCGGCGCGGGGTGCTCGCCGCCGACGCGACGCTCGCGCTGATGGTCGCGGCGACCGCGGGCTGGAGCGTGGTGCTGCTGCGCCGCACGCCGGAGTTCCTGCCCTGGCTGCGCTGGGTCGTGGCGGTCGCGGGCGTCGTCGTCGCGGTGGCGCTGCTGGTGCCGGCGCCGTGGCGCCGGGGCCTCGGCCGGTGGGTGGTGCCCGTGCTGCTCCTCGGCGCCCTGCTGGCCGGGGCGGGCGGCGCGACCGCCTACGCGCTGCAGACGGCGGCGACGGCCCACCAGGGCTCGATCGTCAGCGCCGGACCCACGACGGGGCAGGAGATGGGCCCCGGCGGCCCGGTCGGCTCCGGCGGTCCCGGCGGCGGGCGGCCCCCGGCGGGCGCGATGCCGCCGGGCGGGGGTGCGGGTCCCGCGACCACGTCGAGCGAGCTCACCGCCCTGCTCCGGGCCTCGACGACGCGCTGGGCGGCGGCGACGGTGTCGGCGCAGGGCGCGTCGGGCCTCGAGCTCGCGAGCGGCTCCGCGGTGATGGCCATCGGCGGGTTCACCGGCTCCGACGCGGCGCCGAGCCTCGCGCAGTTCCAGGCCTACGTCGCCGCCGGCGACGTCCACTACTTCGTCGACGGCGGCCAGGGCGGCCCGGGCCGCGGGGGCCCCGGTGGCGGGCAGGACGGCGTCGGCACCCAGATCCGCGCGTGGGTCGCCGCGCACTACACGGCCACCACGATCGGCGGGACCACGGTCTACGACCTGACCCAGCCCACCTCCTGAGCCGGTTACTGGCTGGTATCGCTCGCCTGGCGAGCGATACCAGCCAGTAACCCGTGGGTTGGGCGCCGCGAGGTCTCAGGCCGCGCGGGGCTCCGACACCGGCGCGTCCCCGGGCGCGGTGGCGTCGAGGGGGTGGGCGAGCTCGTCCGGACCGAGGCGGCCGAGGAGCAACGCCGCGGCCCCGAACACCACCGGCACCAGGCCTGCGGCGAGGAACACCGGCGTCAGCCCGACGACCTCGCTGACCGGCCCCGCCAGCGCCATCGACACCGGCATGAACGCGAGCGAGACGAAGAAGTCGAGGCTCGTGACGCGCCCGAGCAGCGCGGGCGGGACGCGGCGCTGCAGCAGCGTCCCCCAGATCACCTGGGGCGCGCTGAACAGCCCGCCGACGACGAACCCGGCGACCACCATCGGCCACAGGGTGTCGACGAGACCGAACACGACCATCGGCACGCACGCCGCGGTCCACATGCTGATCATCACCGTGAGGTAGCGCCGCGGGAGACGCAGCGACGACACGAGGACCGACGCGATCGCCCCGCCCGCGCCGTGGGCGAGCAGCACGAGCGAGTGCCCGCCGGGCCCGCCGCCGGTCCGCTCGATGATCGCGAAGGGCACGAGCACCTCGAGCGGCCCGAGCACCAGCAGGATCATCAGCGACGCGAAGAGCAGCGTCACGAGCAGCCAACGGGTGGTGAGCACGTACCGGAAGCCCTCGACGAGGTCGCGCGCGACGGCCGCGACCGGGTGGCCCCGCACCTCGCCCGACAGGTCGCGACGCAGGGGACGGGCGGGCAGCGCGAGCACCGCGACGAGCGCCGCCGCGCACGTCACCGCGGTGGCGGCGAGCGCGGCCGCGGGCGAGATCGCGGCGACGAGCGCGCCCGCGAGCGCCGGCCCCGCGCCCTGCAGCAGCACCGGGCGCACGACGCCCTCGAGTCCGTTGACCGCGAGCAGCTCGTCGTCGTCGACCAGGGCGGGCACCAGCGCCGAGTACGCCGGGAAGAACAGCCCCATCGACAGCCCGATCACGCCCGCCACGACGATCAGCAGCGGCACCCCCAGCGCCCCGACCGCCGACAGCGCGGCCACGGCGCCGATCGACAGCGCGAGGACGGTGTGGACGCCGGCGAGGATGCGCTTCTGCGGCACGCGGTCGGCGAGCACGCCGCCGGCCAGGGCCGTGACGACGACCCCGAGCGCGAGCGCCCCGGACACCAGCGACAGCTCCGTCGGCCCACCGCCGAGCTCGACGACCTGCCAGACCACCGCGAGCGTCCACAGACCCTCGGCGAGCACCGAGAGCGCGAGGGCGGTGGCGAGGCGCCGGTAGGCGGAACGGCGGAGCGGGCGCAGCGCGCGGGGCAGCGCGGGCATCGTCGTCGACCTCCTCCCCGGTCCGCGGGGCACCGTAGGCCGCCGACCGGGGTCGGGGTCCAGGCATTTCCGGCACGGGTGCCCGCGGCAGCATGTGCCACCGGGCGACCGGTTGTTGCCCCGACCGGCGCCGTCGAGTACTCCCCACGTGTGCGCAAGCAGCGGTGGGTCGCGGAAGTCGGGGCGGAGAACGCGGCGTTCCTCGCCACGCGCAGTCGGACGGCGGTGCTCGCGTCGGAGTACCGGCCGCGGGATCTGGGCGACGGGCGCGTCGCCTACGACGAGCGTTCGCTCGGCGCCGCCCGCGAGCTCTCCGAGGAGGAGGAGGGCGCGATCAGCGACGACGGCGAGGGCCTGCGCGTGTGGGTGGGCGACGACGCCTTCGACCTCGAGGAGCAGGCCGTCGGGTAACGACCGCCGTCCGACCCGGGGACGCCTGGGTCAGGCGACCGGCGTCCGCGGCGCCGGTCCCCGCACCACCTGGCGCGCGGCCGGCGCGACCGCTGCGGGGCGGCGGTTGGCGACGACGCGCGGGGTGCGCCGCGGACCCAGGTGGCCGACGGCGGCGACGGGGCGGCCCGTGAGGACCGCGGCGAGCACGCCCGCGACCTCGCCGAGCCCCTGGTAGCGACGTTCGGGCAGGCGCTCGAGCAGGCCGCGCGAGACGGTGTCGACGCCGTACATCTCGGCCGCGGTGAGCACCTGCCAGCGGTGCGCGGGGAACACGAGGTCGCCGAGCACGGCGGCGAGGCGCTCCGGGAGGCCGGCGAGATCGGCGGCGGACGGGCCGGGCCGGTCGAGGTGTGCGGTCATCGGTGTCCTCCGGGGGGAGCGCCTGGTCGCGCAGTACAGGAGTGCCCCGAACGCTCGTTCGTCAATCCGGGGCGTCACCGGTGCGTCCACGATCGTGCAACTCTGCACCATTCCGGAGGGGTTGCTACCGCCCGGTAACCTCTGCGGCGTGAGCACTCCGAGCGTGCTGGGCACGTGGCGCCGCTTCTCCGGCTCGTGGCCGGGCCGCCTGCTGGTCAGCGCGGCCGTGTGGCTGCGCGCGCCGTACTTCCTCACCGCCGCGCCGGTCATCCGCCGCCTCGAACCGGGCCGCGCCGAGGTGTCGCTGCGCAACTGGTGGCTGGTGCACAACCACCTCGGCACGGTGCACGCGATCGCGTCCTGCAACCTCGCCGAGTACGCGATGGGCGTGCTCGCCGAGGCGACCGTGCCGTCGTCGCACCGGTGGATCCCGCGCGGCATGAGCGTGCAGTACCTCGCAAAGGCCGAGACCGACCTGCTCGCCGTCGCGACCTTCCCCGAGCCGCCGGCGTTCTCGGACGCGCGCGAGGACGTCGACGCCGAGGTCACGCTGACCGACGCCCACGGGACCGAGGTCGTGCACGCGACGATCACGCTGCGCATCTCCCCGCGCCCCGCCCGCACGGCGATCGCGGCCTGATCGACCCGGCGTTCCGACGCCGAGAAGCAGCGAACGCGCCGTTCGCTGCTCCCGAAGGGCCACCCCGGACCGGCGTCGCGTGCCACGATCCGCGACGACATGGCACCGCCGACCACGACCTCCGACCAGGTCCACGCCCACCGCTTCGGGCTGCGCCGGCTGCAGTCCGCGCTGGTCGGGCGGCAGCCGGTGCCGGGCGCGGACCGGGTGCGCGCGCAGGGCCGGGCCACGCTCGCCGGGGTGCTGATCGCCGCGCTGGCGCTCGGCGTCGCCACGGTGTGGGGGCTGCTGGACGGGCCGGCCGACTGGCGCAGCGCCGGCGTGGTGGTGGCCGAGGGCTCCGGCGCGCTCTACGTGGTGATCCACGATCCGGACCGCCTGGTGCCCGTGCCCAACCTCGCGTCCGCCCGCCTGGTGCTCGCCGGGCTCGCCGCGGCGGGCGGCACCGCCGGTGACCCCACCCCCGTCGAGGTGGGCGAGGCCGAGCTGGCGACCGCCCCCCGCGAGCGCGGGGTCGGCATCGTCGACGCGCCCCCGCTGCCGCCGGCGGGCGCGCCGGTGCCGCCGGTCTGGTCGGTGTGCGACACCGGCAGCCCCCAGCCCGGCGCCGCCCGCCCGTGGGAGCAGCCGCGGGTGTGGACGACGGTGCTGGCCGGCCCGGCCGTCCCCGCCCGCCCGCTCGACCCCGGCCGCGGGCTCCTGCTGCGCGACCGCTTCCTCGGCACCTGGCTGGTGCACGACGGGGTCCGCTCCCGGCTGGACCTGCGCGACCCCGCGGTCGTCCTCGCCTTCGGCCTCACCGGGCAGCTCCCGCGCCCGGTGAGCACGAGCCTGCTCAACACGCTGCCCGAGGGCCCGCCGATCGTCGCGCCGGCGATCCCCGGCCGCGGCGAGCCGCCGCCGACCGGGCCCCTGGTCGGCGAGCCGGTGGGCGGCGTCGTGCGGCTCGTCGGGCCCGGCACCCCGGACCGCTGGTACGTCGTCCAGCGCGAGGGCGTGCAGGAGGTGCCCGAGGTCGTCGCCCGGCTGGTGCGGCTCTCCGACCCCGACCCGGCCCGCGCGCAGGCTCCGGTGCCGGTCGTCTCGCCGGGCCAGCTGCGCCCGCTGGGCACGGCCCGCGGCATCGCCGTCGGTGCCTACCCCGACCCGGTGCCGGCACCCGTCCCGATGGCCGACGCGCCCACGACCTGCGCCAGCGCCGAGGGCGGCGGCCCCGTCGTGCTCACCGTCGGCACCGACCCGCCGGCCACCACGACGCCCCCGACGACGCTCGCCCAGGCCGACGGCTCCGGCGAGCGGGTGGACGCCGTTGCCGTGCCGGGGTCCGGCGTCACCGTGCGGGCGGTCCCGGCCGGGCGTCCGGACGCGCCCGGGAGCCCGATCGTCGTGTCCGGTTCCGGGACCGCCTCGGCCGTTCCCGACCCGGGGACCGCGGAGACGCTCGGCCTCGGCACGGCGTTCCCGCCGGCCCCGCAGGCGGTGGTCGGCCTGCTCCCGGCCGGGCCGGTGCTCTCGATCGCCGACGCGCTGACCCCGCTGCCCGCGGGGGGCTGACCCCACGTCAGGGCTGGCGGCGGTTCCCCAGCGTCGTCGTGGTCGTCGTGGTCGGGGGCTCCACCACCGGCGGCACGACCACGGGGGGCGGCACGGTCGTGGTGGTGGTCGTGGTCGTCGTGGTGGTCGTGCGCCGCGTCGTCGTGGTGGTGCGCCGCGTGCGGGGCGCGGTCGCCTCCTCGGTCCGGTCCTGCGTCGTGGTGACCTGCGGGGCGACGGGCAGCGGCGGCGGGGGCGGGGCGAGGGTGGCCGACGGCACCGGCGGCGGCAGCGGCCGGTCGTCGGAGAGCACCGCGTACGCGACGGCCGAGCCGGCGACGAGCAGCACGGCGGCGGCGGCGGCGCGGGCCGCGGCGAGGCGGCGCCGGCGGCGGCCGACCACGGGCTCGGGGCGGGCGAGCGGGGACGCGCCGGTGGGCGTCAGCTCCGGGGCGAGCGTGGCGACCGGCTGGGCGGCGAGGGGCCCCGACCCGCCGACCACCGCGGTCGGCGCGGTCATGAGCACCGGCGACAGGACGGTCTCGGCCTCCATGCCGACCTCGCGGGACACCCCGCGCAGCGCGGCCACGACCTCCTCGGCGGTCGGGCGGTCACCGGGATCGTCGGCGGTCATGGCCGTGAGCAGCGCCTCGAGGCCCACCGGCAGGCCGGTGGGCACGACGGGACGGCGGTGCAGGCGGGCGACGGCGGCCTCGAGGGCGTTGCCGGGGTACTCGCGACGACCGGTGAGGCACTCGATGAGCACGAGGCCCAGCGCGTAGATGTCGACCGCGCCGTCGATCGGCTCGCCGCGGACCTGCTCGGGACTGAGGTACGACGCGGTGCCGATGACCATGCCGGCCGCGGTGACCGGGGCGGCGTCGTGGACCGCGGCGATGCCGAAGTCGGACAGGTGGGCGCGGCCCTCGGCGTCGAGCAGGACGTTGCCGGGCTTGACGTCGCGGTGCACGACACCGCGGCGGTGCACGTAGGCCAGGGCGTCGGCCAGGGCCGCGCCCAGGGCGACGACGTCGACCACCGGCAGCGGGCCCGCCCGCACGCGCTGGGCGAGCGTGTCGCCCTCGATGAGCTGCATGACGAAGTAGGCGCGGCCGTCCTCGTCACCGACGTCGTAGACCGTGACCAGCCCGGGGTGCGACAGCCCGGCGAGCGTGAGCACCTCGCGGCGGTGGCGGGCCTCCTGGCCCTCCTCGATGTCGCCGATCTTCTCGGCGGGGTCCGCCGGGTCGCCCGGCGACGCGTCGCTCGCCACGGCGGAGCCGGCGGCGTTGAACATCTTGATGGCCACGTCGCGGCCCAGGAGCTCGTCACGGGCCCGGAAGACGTCCGCCGCCCCGCCGCGACCGATGAGGTCGCCGACGGTGTAGCGGCCGCCCACCGTCGCGGGCGGACCGGTGTCGGTGCTCAACAGCCCGCCCTCCTCCCGTGGGGTCGGCCCCGATCATCCCTGACGACGGGTCCCTCGTCTGCGTGACGTCCCGAGCGGCGCGTCGCCCGAACGGCGGGTTGCCGGTCGTGGTCGTCACCGATCTCGGTGACGTCCCCCGTGGAGAACACGGGCGGCCCCTGCCCGGTGGTTCGACCCGCGGGGTTGCGGCGTTACCCGCTCAGACGATCGAGCACGGCCGGTAGGGCGTCCGGGTGCACGACCACCAACGACCGGGTGGCACGGGTCAGGGCCACGTAGAGGTCGTTGAGCCCGCGGGGCGAGGCGTCGACGATCCCGGCCGGGTCGACGAGGACGACGGCGTCGAACTCGAGGCCCTTCGCGTCGGCGACCTCGCTGACGACGACCTCGGACTCCAGGTCCACCTCGGCACCCGGCCCGGCACCGCCGCCCAGCGCCGCGGCCAGCGCGTCGACCCGCTCGCCGGGGGCCAGGACCGCCACGCGGCCGGCGCCCTCGGCGTCGACGACGTCCGCGCGGGCCGCCCGCGCCCGCGCCGCCGCCTCGGTGACGAGCGCGGCCTCGTCAACGGCCACGGCCGTGGGCGCGATCCCGGACTCGCGCACCGAGTCCGGGGGTGTGGCCGACGGGTCGATCGCGGCGAGGACGTCGGCGGCGACCGCCATGATCTCCGCGGGCGTGCGGTAGTTGACCGTCAGCACCTCGCGGCGCCAGCGCGACGCCACGTAGGGCGAGAGCACCTCGCCCCACGACGACGCCCCGCCGCGCGCGCCGGTCTGGGCCACGTCGCCCACGAGCGTCATCGACCGGCTGGGGCAGCGGCGCATGAGCACCCGCCAGGCCATCGGCGAGAGCTCCTGCGCCTCGTCGACGATGACGTGCCCGAACGTCCAGGTGCGGTCGTCGGCGGCGCGCTCGGCGGCCGAGGCGTAGGTGGCCTCGCGGGTGCGGTCGGCCAGGACGCTGGCGTCGACGACGTCGGTGGGCCGCAGCAGCTCGGGGTCCCAGTCCTCCTCCATCGCGAGGATCTCGAGCACCCCCGCCGCGTAGGCCTCGTCGGCCTCCCGCTTGCGCTCCTCGGCCTCGCGGGCGGCGGTGTCGTCCTCGCCCAGCAGCTCGGCGACCTCGTCGAGCAGCACCGCGTCCGCCGGGCTCCACCAGGAGCCGTCGAGCAGGTCCTCGGGCGGCCCGCCGGCCCGCGCCAGCAGCGCGCGATCGGAGTCGCTCCACCCACGGGTGACCGCGCGCAGGCGACGGTCGTCGGTGTAGAGCTCGGCCAGCAGCTGCGGCGGTGTCAGGGTGGGCCACAGGGCGTCGAGCGCCGCCCGCAGGTCCGGGTCGGCGCGCAGGCCGGCGCGGACGTCGGCGAGGTCGCCGCGGTCGAGCAGGTTGCTGCGCCCGTCGAGGTCACGGCCCACCCGGTCGACCTCCCGGCGGGCGAGCTGGTCGACCGCCTCGCGGATGAACGTCCTCTTGGCGTCGTTGTGCGGCCGGCGGGTGCGGCGCGCGCGGGTGCGGGCCTGCGCCACGAGGTCGCGGTCGAGCACCACCGGCTCGCCGTCGACGACGAGCCGGATCGGCCGCCGCGGCAGCTCCTGGCGGTCGCGCACCGCGGTGGAGAGCACCTTGGTCATCTCGGTGCGGCCCTTCAGCGCCGCGGCCGCCGCCGGCTCGTGGCGGTGCGCGGCGAGGCCGGGGTAGAGCTCACCGACGGTCGAGAGCAGCACGCTGGTCTCGCCGAGGGAGGGCAGGACCTGCTCGATGTAGCGCAGGAACGTCGGGTTCGGGCCGACGACGAGCACGCCGCGGCGGGCCAGCTGCCGCCGGTGGGTGTAGAGCAGGTACGCCGCGCGGTGCAGCGCGACGGCGGTCTTGCCGGTGCCCGGCCCGCCCTCCACCACGACGACGCCGTTGGCGCTGGAGCGGATGACGCGGTCCTGCTCGCCCTGGATGGTGGCGACGATGTCGCCCATCCGGCCGGTGCGCCCGGCCGACAGGGCCGCCAGCAGCACGGCCTCGCCGGTCAGCCCGGTGCGCTGGGTGACGCTCGCGCCGAGCCGCGCGGCCTCCTCGAGGTCGAGGATCTCGTCGTCGACGGCGGTGACGCGGCGGCTGCGCGAGCGGATGTGGCGGCGCCGGCGCACGCCGTCGGGCGACGCCGCGGTGGCCGTGTAGTACGGCCGGGCGGCCGGGGCCCGCCAGTCGATCAGCAGCGGCTCGTAGTCGTGCTCGTCGTCGAGCAGGCCGAGGCGCCCGACGTAGAGGACGTCCTGGTCGAGCCCGTCGATCGGCCCGGGCTCGCCGTCGACCGGCGGGGGCGGCGGGCGGTCCGGGTCGAGGTCGAGCCGGCCGAAGCACAGGCCGTTCTCGACGGCCGAGAGCGTCGCGAGCTGCTCGGAGTACATCTGGGCGGCGGCGTCGCGCTCGGAGACCGCCTGCGGCGTGCCCGTCGTCTCCTCGCGCAGCACCCGGGCGAGCAGGGCCGCCGTCTCGGTGCGGCGCTCGTCGAGCTTGCCGTAGAGCATCGCCACGTAGGGCTGCTCGGCGGCCACCGGGTCGGCGGCGGCGTCGTCGCCCTCGGCGAGGGCGGCGGGACGGGCGCTGCGGGCGGGGTCGGCAGCGGGCTCGGTGGACGAGGACGTACGGGTCACGCAGGCCTTCCCCAGCGGGACGGTCCGGCGCCGGTGTGCCGGGACGACCATCCACGGTAGCGCCGCACCCCGACGACGTGCCGTCCTCACACCGACGGGCGGTCACCCCGTGGCGCCGGAGCGGCCCGGCGTCCCCCGCCGGTGTCCCGCGTGCGAGGCCGTCGTCCGGACGGCGATCCCGTCAGGCGGGCGCGTTCCGCACGACGGTCGTGCCGTCGGACTCCCCGTCACGCCGCACGCGGCCCTGCGCCGCGAGCACCTCGAGGTGGGCCTCGGTCTCCAGCACCGCCAGCATCCGGTTGAACGGCTCCATCTCGTCGAGACGGAGCTCGCGGCGGGTCCAGCGCAGGGCCTCGGCGACCTCGGCGGCCGTCGTCAGCCCGCGCTCGACGCCCCCGGCGATCTCGTCGAGGCGCTGCTCGTGGTGGGCCAGCAGCTCGTCGACGCGGGCGTGGACGCTCGGCGCCACCGGGCCGTGCGCGGGCAGCAGCAGGCGGTCGGGCTCGGCGCGCACCGCGGCCAGCGACGTCAGGTAGCGGGACAGCGCGCCGGGCGTCGCGGCCGGCTCGAAGCCGATCGAGGGCGTGATGTGGGGCAGCACGTGGTCACCCGCGTAGAGCATCGACGCCACCCCGGGCGTCTCGTCGACGAACACCACGTGCCCGCGGGTGTGGCCCGGGGTCTCGCGGACCACCAGCCGGCGCCCGCCCGCGTCCAGCGCCTGCCCGTCGGTGAGCCACTCGTCGGGGTCGGCGAAGTCCTCCTGCGGCGGCGGCTCGGCCTCCTCGAGCCAGCGCCGGATCGTGGCGGCCAGCTCGGGCGCGCCGGCCCGCTCCAGGGCGACCACCTGCGCGTCCAGTCCGGTGTCGCGCCCGCGCACCCGCTGCAGCGACTCCGCCTCGCCCGCGCCCAGCGCCACCCGGCCGCCGTGGGCGCGGCGCAGGGCGACGGCCTGGCTGTAGTGGTCGCGGTGGACGTGGGTGACGAGGAAGCGCCGCACGTCGCCGGGCTCGGCGCCGATCCCGCCGAGCAGCCGGCGCAGCTGGTCGCGCGACGTGTCGATCGCCCAGCCGCCGTCGACGAGGGTGAGCTCCCCGTCGCCGTCCGGCGGCACGAGCACGTAGACGTTGACCGCCCGCAGCGCGTCGTTGGGCAGGGGCAGCGGCAGGCGGTGGACACCCGGGGCGACCGTCTCGAGCTCGGGACGGCTCCACGCGTGCCGGTCGGTGATCACTCCCCGGAGGATGCCCCTGCGCCCGCCGTCGCCGCACGTCGGGGGGCGTCGCCGGTGCGGTCGTCCTCGTCACCCCCGGCGTCACGCCCGCCCGGCGCGGCGGCCTCGGCGTCCGCGGCGGCACGCCGCGCGGCGGCCACCCCGAAGTGGTCGCCGCCCTTGCGGCGCACGTCGTCGGTGCCCCAGTCGCGCGTGCGGTCGACCGGGACGAGCCGCGGGATGTGCTTGCGGCAGTGGACGTAGGCCTCCTCGACCGTGACCTCCACCCACATCTCCGCGCGGCGCCCGGGCACGGTCTCCACCGGCAGGTCCGGGTGCTCGCGGCGCAGGTCCGCGTCCTCGACGAGGCGGGCCGAGCCGTTGACGTGCAGGCCGATGAGCTCGTCGGTGAAGTCGACCATCAGCAGCCCGACGTGCGGGTTCTCGCTGATGTTGCCCAGGCTCGCCATGACCCCGTTGCCCCGGTACTCCGGCCAGGCCATGTGCCGCTCGTCGAGCACCCGCAGGAACCCGGGCGGGCCGGCCCGCAGCGTCGAGTCGCACTCGCCGCCGGCGTCGGACGTCGCCACGAACGCCATCGTCATCCGCGCGATGAACTCCCGCATCGACGGGACGAGCACGTCGCAGGTCTGGTCGTCGTGGAAGCGCTGCGCCCGCGCCGCGGTGCCGAGCGCCTCCTGGAGGGCGTGCTCGCCGGCGGAGCCGGGTCGATCGGGACGGGGATCGGGCACCCGGTCGGTCATCGACGCCTCTCTCGCGGCCGTGGCGGGCCGCCGGGTCGGCGTGGCCGCGCGAGCATGGGTGGGGGAGCACGCGGGGTCACGTCGGTCGGGGGACGAACCCGATGTAACGCTCTCGTCCGAGCTGTGTCGAGCCCGCTGCGTACCGCGACGCTCACCCGGAGCAACCGCTCGCGCAGGTCGCGCAGTGGACCGTGCTCCGAACAGCCGCACTTCACTGTGACGTGCGTCACGCCGTGATCGGGCCGAGACCTCCGCGCGGCGGCGTCGTGACCCGGGGCGGGTGGCCTGAGCAGCCCGAACCCCCGGTGTCGCTGCGTGCGCCCGCCACCGCGGCGGGTGACCGGGGAGCCCGGGGGGCTTCCCCCGGTCCCTAGTGTGGCTGCCGTCCGGACACCCGTGCAGCTGGTGCCGGACCCGCGTTCGTCCCGCCCGGGCCTGCCCGGCGAGCGCGGCCCCCGAACCCAGCGTGGGCAGGCCGAGAACGTCGGGCGCCGGACTCCCCACCGGCGGCCCGGCACCT
Organism: Actinomycetospora chlora; assembly: GCF_039542135.1. Classification (NCBI taxonomy): domain Bacteria; kingdom Bacillati; phylum Actinomycetota; class Actinomycetes; order Pseudonocardiales; family Pseudonocardiaceae; genus Actinomycetospora; species Actinomycetospora chlora. The sequence goes on along the minus strand of NZ_BAABHO010000004.1, from coordinate 2,246 downwards.
GGTTCGCTCCCCCTCGGCCAGGTCGACGCGGCGGCGCGACGGAGACCGCGCATGGCTCGACACCGAGCGGCGCCCGCCCGAGCGGCGACGCCTCCCGCCAGCCCCGACCCGGCGATCCCGACCGCCCGGGCCACCACCGCCACCGCCACCGCCGTGGCCGACCCGCCCGGCCCCCTCCTGCCCCGCCAGGGGCTCACCGAGGCGCACCCGTCGGGCCCCCTGCCGCGGGCGCGCTCGCGGCGGTCCGACGGCGCACGGCGCGCGCACGACCCCCACACCTCGCCGCTCGACCTCGCCGCCATCGCGCTCGCGGCGGCCAAGGAGCGCCGCTCGGCGTTCCCGGCGACGGGCAGCTCGCCCGCCACGGCGGCCCCCGTGGCGCGCACGGCCGCCGACGAGCCCCTCGACGGGGTCACCACGGGCGGCACCCCGCGCCCGGCCTACCCCGCGGCCGTGCCGAGCGGGATCGCGCCCCTGACGCCGTCGCACGCGGTACCGGCGGTCGGCGGTCGTCCCGCGCCGCGGCGCCGGGTGGCGCTGCCGACCCGCACGGCCGGGGCCCTCGCCCTGGTCGGCGCCCTCGACGGCGGCGGCGACGCGATCGTGGGAGGCGGCACGATGATGGCCGCCGACACCACCACCGACACCGGCCAGATCGCGGCGCCCGACCTCGCGGCGGGCAGCGCGCCCGCCGCCGCGGCGGCGGCGTCGGTGGCGCCGGACCGCGACGAGCGGCCGCAGGGCGGGCGCCACCGCGCCGACGGCACCGGGGCGTCGTCGGCGGCGCCCTCGGCGGCACCGTCCCGCGTCACGCCCGACGCGGACGGCGACGCGGACGGGAGCTCGTCCGGCTACTGAGCCGGGCCCGGACACACGACGGGGCGGGTGGCGATCCCGGAGGATCGCCACCCGCCCCGTGTCGTGCGTGCGCTCAGCCGAGCGCGCTGACCAGCGCCTCGCGCTGCCGGGATCCGAGGCCGGCGACGCGCCGGTCCTCGGGGATGCCGGCCTGCTCGAGCACGGCGGCGGCCTTGGCGGGGCCGTAGCCGGGCAGCGCCCGGACGAGCTGGGAGACCTTCGTCTTCCCGGCGATCGGGTCGCTCTTGCCCCGGTCGAGCACCGCCGGGATCGTCTCGTCGCCGCTCTTGATGCCGGCCAGGAGGGCCGAGCGGGCCTGGCGGGCCTCGCGCGACTTGGCCTGGGCGGCCTCGCGCTGCTCGGGGGTCAACGTCGGGAGGGCCATCGCGGTGTCTCCCCTCTCTGTGGTGCAGGTCGTCGCGGGCGGGCCGCGACGGCGGTCGGACCGGTCGCACAGACGGTCACACGGACTCCTCGGTCGAACCGCACGCCACGCCGCGGTGGCGCCGCGATCCGGACGTCCGGGCCGATGGTTGCGGGACCGTACACCAGCGCGACGGGTGACCCGTCCCTGACCTGGGCGGATCAGGTCGCGGCGGTCCCCGCGGCGATCGCGTGGGGCACCTCGGTGACCGCGGGGAGGGCCGCCGTCACCCACGTGCACCTCCTCCCGTCGCGGCGGGGCCGCCGCGGTGACGGGCGGTCAGCGTCGGGGACCCACCGCGCGGTGGACGACCGCGGGCGGGAGGTTCCGCCAGACCACCGGCGACGTCGTGACCTCGGCGAAGCAGGCGCCGAGCTCCGCGCGCAGCGCGCGCGCCGGCGCCGCCCAGGACGTCCACGTGTAGCCGAACTGCACGAACACCCCGCCGTCACCGAGCGCGCGGGCCACCACGGGCAGCAGCGAGTCCTCCCGGCCGGGCCGCGTGGCCGACCAGCCCAGGCCGCTGACCACCACGTCGGCGGCGGCGAGACCGCGCAGCGCGAGCAGGGTCGGGAGCTCGGCGACGTCGGCGGGGACGACCTCCACCGACGGCAGGCGCTCGGCCAGCCGGTGGGCGAGCACCGGGTTGATCTCGACGGCGAGCTGGCGGCCGTGGCCGGCGAGGCGGTCGGCGAGCAGGCCCGTGAACGCCCCGCTGCCGGCGCCGAGCTCGACCACCACCGGGTCGGGCGGCGCGCCGCGCAGGGCGGCGTCGGCCATCGTCCGGGCGAGCGCGGTGCTGCTCGGCCAGATCGAGGCGGTGGCGACGGGCGCGCGCACGAACTGCGCGGCGAACACCGCGCGGTCGGACAGCGAGGCGTGACGGTCGGGCTCAGGCGGCATGGGCGAGCTCCGGGACGGCCCGCACCGGGGCGGCGGGCGCGGCGGGGTGCGCGGCGGGGTG